>CATPAT010000090.1 GCA_955652155.1 uncultured Chthoniobacterales bacterium
CGGCGGCAACGACGCAATTACACGATCAAATGCATCGAGGAGATTGCGTGGATCCGAGTCCCCTTCCCCGCCCTGAAATCCTTCGCTGCGCTCGTCGCTCATTATGGTTTGGGTCAATCCGCCGAACCGAGTGTGATTATAACTGTATCGCCTTCGTTGCGCAATCTTCGACGCCGCTCGTGCACAGAATGTTCAACCAACATGTCGATCTTATGTCGCGAAAAAGATTGGAGAGGCGGCTCCTTCGGACATGCATTACTGCACATCGAGCGACGGAGCCCTCGATCCACCTCAAGACGTCCGCGAGAACGCCATGATGAGTTGCGACTGGAGAGGGCCACCTTTACACTCTGATTTTTCGGGGAGCCTTAGCTCAATTGGTTAGAGCGCCGCCCTGTCACGGCGGAGGTTGCGGGTTCGAGCCCCGTAGGCTCCGGATTTGTTTCTCACTCTTATGGCGGATCGCACTAAACCGGCTGGACCGATCGGGTCGCAAAATTCATTCAACAAGGCGACTTCGGAACGATCATAAAACGCGATCCAGATTTGTAATCTTACTCCTGCTCTTCTTTTTACTCGTGCTCGTGCTCGTGATTGTGATTGTGATCGATTTCGCGCCGCGGATTTAGGATGCTGAGCACGTTCCGTTTACCGCAACGAAAACCAAGCGGCTACTGCCGCCACCTTCTGATCGGCGCGCCACGGACCATTCCCGGAGTGACCGAGATCCGCGATCGTACGCTTCATTTGTTCGGGCGATCGGCAAAACGATTTCGCTGCCGCTAAATACGCATCGCTTTCCGTGAAACTCGAGCAACGAATCCCGCCCGACTGCAAAGTAGCGGCCAGCGTTGTCCGAAATAATTGTCCTTCCAGCGCATGCGCGCGAATATGTGGGTTGGCGATGGAGTCGGGATCGATCACGCTTCCAACAACAAGCCCGGCACGACGAATCGTGTAGCCATTGTCGATGTACCGTTTGAGAAGATCGATAACTGATTTCGTGGTCGCGCGTCGCACACTCTCCGTTCGCCGTTTTAACTTGGTTGCGTTTGTCTCGAGCCTTCTCATTACGGCGTGATAAGGCTGTCGTGTTGCCGGGTCACGTGGATCAGAAAGGTTGATCACGCAATTGCCGTCCAAACGTGGCGAATGGAAGGAACCATTCATGAGAATCACGACCGCCCAACCTGATTTCACGCGAAACCCGAGCGCAGCTCTACCTGGTTCCATTTTGCCGAAAGAGACTCAAACTCTGGGAAAACGCGAATTTTGTAATCAGCAGTCCTGTAATCAGACCGAGAATAAGACCCGATGGTACCACATACGGTGTATCCTTCGATTTGAACGCTCCCTTGGCCAAAAAATCACCAATGCGAAACTGAAACCGTAGAGCAATCCGTATCCACCACGGACTGCGACCGCCTAAGGAGAGGGCGATCAAAAGACTAACGAGTACTCCCTTCAAGGTGGCCGCGAGCAGAATCTCGACCTTGTACGGTTCTCTTGGCTAAAAGAAAATTCCGACCCCACCCAGTGCGCCCATGACCGCGCCGATTAACACAACAATAATGATATTCATTCTAACCTTTCATCGCCGCATGATGTGAATGGCGAGAATGCGGCTTTGATGACGTGCGAGCAGGTAATCGATGAAATCGCCGATGATCGAGTTTGGTTTATTTCCAAACTTGGTCACAACGCGGCAGATCAGCGTTCCACTGCGGCCATGCCATTCCAAATTGATCGCGCCATGCGCATCGCCCGCGCTGTGAATTTTTGCCCAGCCGTGAGGACGGCCGGGTCTCTGATGCTCGGTTGGCACCAACTTGAATTTCCGTTCGAGTTGCGGATCGCTCATGATTTTTTCACGCAAAGATCCCCGCCCGCTCGTGATGACCTGAATCACGGTTTGCATTTGCTCTTCAGCGAATCGCCTCGAAGAGAGACTTCGTCAATCTTCAATGAGCGAGCGGAACATGATATGAACATCGACATATCCTTTTTCGGAATGTCGAAACGCGCCCGGCAAAGTCCCGACGATTTCGAAACCGAGTTGTTTCCACAGACGAATGGCTGCTTCATTTGTCGAGACAACAAAGTTGAATTGCATCGCGCGAAAGCCAAGCCGACGCGCCTCACTTAGGCAGTGTTCACCCATCTTTCGCCCCACCCCGAGTCCGCGCGCCCTTGGTGCGACCATGAAAGCGGCATTCGCAATGTGCGAACCAAGCGCCGGTTGATTTGGCCTCAAAATGTACGTGCCGACAACCTCTCGATCTTGTTCGGCCGCGTACGTGCGCGTGTCCGGCCGAAACCAGTACGCCAGTGCCGCCTCGCGTGACATATGCGGATCAAACGCATACGTGTCGCCGGGCGCAGCAACGACCCGGAAAATATTCCAGATTACGTCGCGATCCGCTTCTGTTGCGAGCCGTATGTCGAGCACAAACTTTAATCAGACAGCCGCCCTCCGCTGCAGCTTTGATGAACACGCGCCAAAAGCACTCACCCACCGACGGAGAGCACCAATTGTAGCTTGGTCAAGAAGACCATTTCCAGTCGATTGTATAACCTGCACGTTCCTCGCATTGCCGTGCGTATCGAACTGACGCGAAAACGGCCGGACCGCGATATGCCAGAGCGAGTACGGGCCTCGGGAGGAAACTCCGGCTGTGGCGCATAGACCAGTCGCGGTTTGGGGC
>CATPAT010000091.1 GCA_955652155.1 uncultured Chthoniobacterales bacterium
GTCCAGCGTCCAAGACGGCGATGGCGATCCCATCGACGCCGGAACACTGGCACCAGCGTAACGATCACCAGCGGCAGCGTGACAAACGCGAGCAACACGTGCGTGATGAGAAGCGGGAAATAAATCAACGCGATCAATCCGGTGTAGCCGGAAGATTTTTCGCCCACGTGCACGTGATAGACGATGTAACCGACGAGAAAACCGGTCGATGCAATGAGGGCGATGATCATGCACGGCACATGCCGCTGCCAGAGGTTGCGCCGGATCCAAAACCAGCCCGCCGAAATGAAAACGGTGCTAACGGCGTTGAGCGACGCATTGATCGCGGGCAAATCAGAAATCTTCACGCCACAGATTCACACAGAAGAGACACAGATGAAAGAGATTGAAGCTCATCTTGTAAAAATCGGTGTAAATTTGTGTTCATCTGTGGCTCTGTACCACTTCGCTAATGCCCACTATTATCGAGGAACCCAACGCTACGGACCTCTCGCAAGATCGCCAATCGCGCCTCGCGCATCCGCTGGCGCGTTCGATTTTGCGGTTAGCGGTTGTCTTGGTCATCGCGGCCGCGATCAGCGGCGGATGGTATCTGGCGCGGAAAGGTTTTGGCGGGCGCACCCGCGCGCGGATTGTGGAGGAGTTGCATCGGAGCGGCGTCGAAGCATCGATCGGCCGTCTTACGCTCAATCCGTTTCGCGGGCTGGTCGCTCGGAATGTGCGAATTTTCAGTTACCGAGACCGCACCCACACGCTCGCGTTCATCAGCGAAATCGTGCTCGATATCAATTACGCCGCTTTTTTTCATCATCAGCCGTTTCTGAACGCGCTCGATATTCGCAACGCTGAGGTCACGCTTCCGCTGAAAGGCCCTCAGGGCAAAACTGAGCAGCCGCAGCTCAGAAGATTTCGCGCGTATATCTATTTTCCCCCGGAACAGATTTTCGTCAGCCAGGCCGAAGGAATTCTTTGCGGCGTGCGGGTCTCCGTCACCGGTCAATTAATCAAACGGGCGGATTATCAGCCATCGCCGCCGCTTTCGGAGGAAGAGCGACAAAAGCGATTGTCGATCCTGCGCCGGGTCGTGTCGGAACTGCAGCGATTTAGTTTTCCGAACGGTCCGCCTTCGCTGCAGGTAAAATTCAGCGGCGACCTCGCCCAGCTCGAAGACGCCCGGGCCGAAGCGACGCTCCAAGGCAATTTGCTCATCAGAAAAGGTTACGAGATGCGCGATTTTGTCGTAGCGGCGGAATGGAGCGATCAGACCCTCAACATTTCGCGATGTGAATGGAACGATCGTTTGGGCGGCTTTGCCGCAACTGCGAACTGGAGGCGGCGAACGGACGCTGCAAATTTTCAAGCTCGCAGCAGCCTCGATCTCAAATCGTTGCTCGACGCGGCGGACGCCGGGGCTTCGCTGGCCGACGCCACCTTCAATTCGCCGCCGGTGATCGACGTTTCGGGGTCGGCGAATTTCAGCGGCGAGCGCCCCCAGCTGAAATTGATCGGACACGCCGCGGTCGACAATGTCGCTTACAAAAATTTGCCGCTCTCGCAATGTCGGCTGGAATTTTCCTGGGACGGCGAGCGCACCTGGCTGCGCGATATCCGGATTCGACATCCAACCGGCGACTTGCGCGCGGAAGTGTTCGAGGCGCCTAACGAGTTTCGGTTAAACATCGACGGGCCGCTCGCGCCGAGTGAAGTGCGTCCGTTCCTGTCTCCGGAAATACAGGAATTTCTGGGGGAATGGGAATGCGCGCGCCCGCCGGTGATTCAACTCGCCATTCGCGGGAAAGATCGACATCCGGAAAGCTGGCAAGGTGACGGAAATATCGCACTCGATCGCACCCGTTTTCGCGGCCAATGGATGAACAATGCGACCTCAAAAGTGCATTTCGCGGACGGCGCGGTCACTTACGAAAATTTCCAGATCACGCGCGACGAAGGCGTTGGCACCGGAACTTTTACTTACGACTTCGCCAAGCACGAAGTTCGCGTCTCGAATATCAAAGCGAATGTTCGCCCAGCCGAAGTAAGTTTTTGGATCGATCCCGACCTGCCGAAAAACGTCGCGCCTTACAAATTTCATCAGCCGCCGACGATCACGGCAAACGGCGTTTATCAATTTCACGGCGGCACCGGCACGCGACTCGAGATCAATGTTGATGCACCGAGCGGGATGGATTACGTTTTTTTGGGCAAAACTTTGCCCTTCCATAAAATCGCCGGACGACTTCTGTTCACGAACGATCATCTCCAGATTGTCGATCTTAAAGGCGGACTTTTTGCCGGGAACGTGCACGGCAGCGCGGGCATTTCGCTGGCACATGGCGATCCTCGTTATCAAGCCAAGCTCGCCGTCGACGGCGTCGATTTCCCGCGCTTGACCGATCTCTATTACAACTACAAAACCGCGCACGGCCAGCTCAGCGGCAGCTACAATTTCACCGGCTTCGGCGATGACTCGCGAGCAATGCAAGGGAACGGCAAAATGAATGTCGCCAATGGCGACGTTTTCGCCATTCCCGTTTTCGGCCCGCTCTCCGGAATTCTAAATCTGGTTGTTCCGGGCGCCGGCTACAGCATCGCCCGGAATGCGACCGCCGACTTCACCGTCCAAAAAGGGATCATTCACACTGAAAACTTCGAAGTGGCTGGAAAACTTTTTTCCATGGTCGGAAGCGGCGATATCTATTTCATGGACGACAAACTCGACTTTGACGTACGGATCGATCCGAAAGGACCCGGTATCCTGCTGGCGCCGGTTTACAAACTCTTCGAATACAAAGGCGAAGGCAGCTTGAAGAATCCGGATTGGCATTCGAAAAGGTTTTAGAAATTCTGCATTGCTGCTATCCGTGTAAGTCCGCGCCTGCCACGCCGTAGGTCACCAAGGCGACCGTAGGCGGGTAATCTGCGGTTCTTGTTGTATGAAGAAAATCGGAATCCTATTTGGCCAGGAGCACAGTTTCCCACCGGCGTTTGTCGAGCGGGTAAACCAGAAGACCGGCGGACACGACATCGTGGCGGAGTTCGTCAAGATCGACAAAGTGATCCATGGCGAACCGTGCGGCTACGATGTCGTGATCGATCGCATTTCGCAGGACGTCCCGTTTTATCGCGCCTGGCTGAAAAACGCCGCGCTCACCGGTACTGCGGTGGTCAATAATCCGTTTTGGTGGAGCGCGGACGAAAAATTTTTCAACAACGCGCTCGCCACGAAAATCGGCGTGGCCGTTCCGCGAACAGTGCTGCTGCCATCAAATCAACCGCCCACGGACACGAATGAAAAATCGTTTCGCAATCTGGAATATCCACTGAATTGGGAAGCGATTTTCAGCTATGTCGGCTGGCCGGCATTTTTCAAACCGTTCGCGGGCGGCGGCTGGAAAAACGTTTATCGATTGCACAACCCGGAAGAATTTTACCGGGCCTACAACGAGACCGGCCAACTCGTGATGATGCTTCAGGAGGAAGTGAAGTTCGACATGTACTTCCGCTGTTACTCGATCGATCAACGCCACGTGCGCATCATGCCCTACGAGCCGCGGCATCCGTATCATTTGCGTTATCAAACCGAATGGCAGGTGCCGCCGGAAATTTTGCAGAAGGTCGAGCAGGGCGTGCTGACGCTGAATCAATTTCTCGGTTACGATCTGAACACCGTGGAGTTCGCGATCCGCGACGGCGTTCCGGTCGCGATCGATTTCTGCAATCCGGCGCCAGATGCGGAAGCGGCCAATGTCGGTCAGGGAAATTTTGAGTGGGTCGTGGAAGCCGTTTCGGAAATGGCGATCCGCAAAGCGCGCGAGCACGTGCCCGGTCGCGACAATTTGAGTTGGGGCAAATATCTCCAGGCGGCGGTGACGAAACGTTCGTTAGGCGAGTTCGCTTAAGGCGGGAGGGGACGTCAGCGTTCCGATTCGTCGAAGAACGTGGATCGAGCAGTCCGTTGTCCGCCTGCGGACGGACTCGTCCCGTGGCGAGCTCGATGTTAAAGTGCGGGTAGCCGCATTAATTAGCATCGCCCGACGGAGCGGCCGATCCACCTGATGACATCGCCAGGTTTTTGAGAGAGATTTGTGGCTCGCGATGAGCGCCAAGCACCACACCTATACTCTCGGAATCGAAGAGGAATTCGCGATTGTCGATCCGCTGACGCGCGAGCTGCGGTCGCATATTCAGGAAATCCTCGAAGGCGGCAAGGTCCTCCTCAAAGAACAGATCAAGCCCGAGATGCATCAATCGGTGGTGGAGCTCGGTACCGAGATTTGCGATTCGATCGATCACGCGCGCAAGCACGTGATTGAGCTACGGAGCAAACTCGCGGAACTTGCCGGCCGCAGCGGAATGAAGATCGCCTCGGTCGGGACGCATCCGTTTTCGCATTGGCGCGACCAACTCATCACTGAAGGCGAACGTTATCGTGAAATCGTCAAGGACATGCAGCATCTCGCGCGCGCCAATTTGATTTTCGGTTTGCACGTGCACGTCGGAATTCCGAGCCGTGAGTCGGCGATTCACGTGATGAACCAGGCGCGCTATTTTTTGCCGCACATTTACGCGCTCTCGGTCAACTCGCCGTTTTGGGTTGGCCAGAACACAGGATTGAAGGGCTACAGACTCAAAGTGTTCGAACGTTTTCCGCGCACTGGAATTCCGGATGCATTCGAATCGCTTTCCGAGTACGAAGATTTCTGCAAGCTGTTGGTGAAAACCGGTTGCATCGACAATCCGAAGAAAATCTGGTGGGACATTCGCCTGCATCCATTTTTCGACACGCTCGAAGTGCGCGTGTGCGACGCGCAATCGCGCGTGGACGACACCCTGGCTATCGCGGGCCTAATTCAGGCGATGGTCGCGAAGCTGTACAAGCTGCTTAGGCAAAATACGACGTTCCGCGTTTATCGTCGGCGATTGCTCGACGAAAATCGCTGGCGCGCGGCGCGCTACGGCATCGACGGCAAACTCATCGATTTCGGCCGCGAAGAGGAAGTTGAAACGCGAAGTCTACTGAACGAACTGCTCGAGTTTGTTTCAACCGAAGTTGCCGAGCTCGGCAGCGCCAGAGAAATGGCGCACATCGAACGGATCATGCGCGAAGGCACCGGCGCCGATCGCCAACTCGCCGCCTTCGCGCGTACTCAGGATATGAAAGCCGTGGTCGACCAAATTGTGGAAGAAACCTATGAGGGATTAAACGCCCCCGTGGCGTAGCTCGTTGTCATGTCGAGCGGAGTCGAGACATCTCTTATTATTTCCGTGCGCGCGGCGTGTGACAAATTTTCTGACCACAGAAATGGTTACAGATTCCTCGACTTCGCTCGGAATGACAAAGGCGGCTTGCCCGACAACGTTTTTCACATCATTCTCACAGCTCAAAATGCCTGATCGTTTAACCATCGACACGATTGACGCCGAGCTTGCGCCCGGTGCGCACAATGCCGTCAGCGTTTGCCTTCAGCTAAGGCCGGAAGAGCGGGTCACGATCATTACGGACGAAGCAACCCGCGACATCGCAGCCGCATTGCGAGCCGAAGTCGAAGCAATCGCTTCCGAACATTCGGTTTTTATTTTAGAAAACTACGCGTCGCGTCCGCTTACGGCGATGCCGCAAATCATTCTCGACGATCTCGCGCAATCACAGGTGTCGATTTTCGCCGCGCAAAGTCAGCCAGGCGAGCTCCCTTCGCGCATGCAAATGAGCGACGTGGTGAACAAGCATCACATCCGTCACGGTCATATGGTGAATATCAACCGCCAGATCATGCTGGAAGGCATGCGCGCCGATTTCCGCCAAGTGGATGCGCTCAGTCGCCGATTGGTCGAACGCGCGCGTCATGCCGAACGCATCACTTGTCGTACATCGCACGGCACCGACTTTGTCGGAGAGTTCTCGCCAAAACTAAAATGGCTTAAAACGAGCGGCATCATCACTCCGGAAAAATGGGGCAACCTCCCCGGTGGCGAAATTTTCACGGCGCCGGCGAACACCAACGGTACGTTCGTGGTCGATGGCGTGGTTGGCGATTATCTTTGCAGCAAGTACGGAGATCTTCGCGACACGCCGCTGACCATCCACGTCGCCGACAATCGCATTGTCGAGCTTCGCTGCGAAAATAAGGAATTGCTCGACGATTTTCGCGCTTACACCAGCACCGACGAAAACAGTAATCGTGTCGGCGAATTCGCCATCGGCACGAACACCGCCTTAACCCGCGTCATCGGCAACATTTTGCAGGACGAAAAAATCCCCGGCGTCCACATCGCCTTCGGCCATCCTTACGCCGAGCACACCGGCGCGGATTGGACATCGAAAACGCACATCGACTGCGTCGGCCGCGATTTCGACATCTGGTTCGACGACGAACAGGTGATGGGGGCCGGCAAATTCCTGGTCTAAGCGATGGAGCCGGGGCTCCGCGCGCGGTTTAACGCTGATTTCACGCCTGAAAAATACGCGGCGCTGATTCGCTGCGTGAACGAGGCGACCAAATGGCCGGCCGATTTTCGCATTTCGGAGACGCCAATCTTTCTGACGCGCGAATTCACTGACGAAGCCGTTTACGCTGCCAACCAGATCGCGGCCCAGACGCAAACGCCGGAGTTCGACATGCATTCGTCGTCCGCGATTCCGCCGGGTTTCGAAGTGCCTAACGAGTCGAAGCATCCCGAGTTTCTGATCGTCGATCTTGCCGTTTGCGAGGAAGGCCATCGGCTTACGCCGAGGCTGATCGAGCTCCAGGCATTCCCAAGCTTGTTTGCCTTTCAATTCATGTTGCTTGGCTGCATGCGCAAAGCGTTTCCTGCAATCCCGCGAAACTGGACCTCGTCGTTCGGCGGAATCAAAGACGAACAATACATCGACATTTTGCGGCGAACGATTCTGGCCGATTCAAAGCAAGAAAATGTTGTTTTGCTCGAGATCGAGCCCGAGAAACAAAAAACCCGGATTGATTTCGCGGCGACTGAGCTGCTTCTGGGAATTCAGTCTGTTTGCATAA
>CATPAT010000092.1 GCA_955652155.1 uncultured Chthoniobacterales bacterium
ATCAGGCGGTGTTGCAGGAGTGGTTCCGCAGCGCGCTGACTGAAAAATCCGGCGGGAATCTCGCGGCGTTGCTGAATTTGTTTAGTGGCGGCGCGCTGGAGAACTGCGCCATCTTCTCCCTCGGAATCATGCCTTACATCAGCGCGTCAATTATGATGCAGCTGCTTTCGGCGGTAATTCCGCAATTGGGGAGACTCGCTCGGGAAGATGGTGGCCGGCAGAAGATCATGCAGTACACGCGCTTCATGACTCTTGGTCTTTGCGTTTTTCAGGGCTACCTCCTCGCCATTTCATTCCAGCATCCGGAAGCTTATCGGGTCGCGTTGCCGGGAATTTCGGAAACGATTGCGCGGTTAGGCATTCCGCTAGTCGACGATCCCGGATGGGTTTTTCGGATAGTGACAGTGATTTCCCTAACCACCGGCACATTGTTGTTGATGTGGCTGGGCGATCAAATCACTGAGCGCGGCATTGGGAACGGCATTTCGTTGATTATCACCATTGGTATCGTCGCGCGATTACCGGCCGCGCTCGCCCAGGCGTGGAAAACGTTTGTCCCGAGCGGCGGCGCGGCGACGCAGGTCAATCCGATGGTGCTCGTAATGATGATTTTGTTTCTCTTTTGTGTTATCGCTGGAGTCATTGCGATTACGCAAGGCGTGCGCAAGATCACGGTCCAATACGCCAAGCGTGTTGTCGGTCGCAAACAATATGGCGGCAACACGCAGTACATGCCGTTGAAAGTGAATTATCCCGGCGTGATGCCCATCATTTTTGCGTGGGCGCTCCTGCTATTCCCGAACCAGATCGTGAGCTGGGCTTTCCCGAACAGTCCGACCGCGCGGCAACTTTCAGAAATGCTTTCGACCGGATGGCTGCATTACGTCGTCCTGGCTGCGATGATTTTCTTCTTCAGTTATTTTTGGGTCGCGACCCAGTTTCAACCATCGCAGATCGCAGACGATCTTAAGAAATATGGCGGTTACATTCCGGGCGTCCGACCCGGGAAGCCTACTGCGGATTTTCTCGATTACACCATGACGCGTCTGACCTTCGCAGGCGCGATCTTTCTCACGATCATAGCAGTGCTCCCGAGTTTGCTGAGCCAGAGTTTGCACGTGCCAACGGTAACCGCCCAGTTTTTTGGCGGCACGAGTTTGCTCATTATTGTTGGTGTCATGCTGGACACGATGCGTCAGGTTGAAACGCACTTGATTCAGCGGCATTACGACGGATTTCTGCGCAAAGGTCGGGTGCGCGGTGGATTCACCGGCCGCTCTGCTTATGTTCGCGGTGAAGCCGCAGCGCAACGCACGCTGATGTGGCTTTATGTCGGTATCGCCATCATCGTCATTGGTGGCGTGGCGGCGTTTTTGGCATCGAAGTGAAACGGCGACTCGTTTTACTCGGCGCTCCCGGTTCCGGTAAAGGAACGCAGGCGGAAATGATCACCCGTCAATTTGGAATCCCGGTCACGTCGCCCGGCGCGATTTTGCGCCGCGAAAAAGATTTAGGGACGTCGCTTGGATTGGAGACGGCTGAAATCCTGCAGCGGGGCGATTTGGTGCCGGACAAGATCATTGTGAAGTTGATCGAAGATTGGCTGCGCTTGCATGGCGGATACGGTTTCGTGTTCGATGGATTTCCAAGAACGCTTCCGCAGGCGGAAAGTTTGGCATCTATTTTGAGCGGCCTCCACACGTCAATCGACGCTGCGATCTGGCTGGAGGTTTCGGAAGAAACGGTCCGTGCTAGAATTTCTGGGCGGCTGCAATGCCGGACCTGCGGTTTCACGACCAGTATGGACAGCGCAAAATTTGCTGACCGTCCGATTTGTCCTTATTGCGAGGGGCGGCTCGAGCGCCGAAGCGATGATGATATGAACGTATTGCAGACACGGTTGCGCGAATACAACACCAAGACACAGCCGCTCGCAGATTTTTACGGGAAGATGTCGATCTTGCGCCAAATCGATGGAAATCGCGATCGCGAAACGGTGTTCGGCGATATTTCGCGAGTAATCGAAAATAAAGTGCCGGCATGATCCCAATCAAAAGCACAAAGGAAGTAGAAAAGATGCGGCAATCATGCCGGACGGCGAGCGATATTCTGGATCGCGTGAGTGAACTGATTCGTCCCGGAATTACGACGAAGGAAGTGGACGAAGCAGCCGCGGATTTCATGAACGAAGCGAAGGTGAAGAGCGCGTTCCTCGGATATCGACTGGGTCATCGTATTTTCCCGGGTAACATTTGCATCTCACTTAACGATGAAGTTGTTCACGGCATTGGTAGTCAACGCCGGATTCAGTACGGCGATATCGTCAAACTTGATATCGGTGTGATTCAAGAGGGTTGGGTGGGGGACACGGCCACAACGGTTCCGGTTGGAATTGTCGATGAGCGGACCGATCAGCTTTTGCGCGTTACCGAAAAAGCGCTCGATTGCGCGATCAACATCGCCGGGGAAGGCGTTCGGCTGGGTGATATCTGCGCGGAGATTGAAGATGAAGCTGCGCGCAACGGGTTCTCGGTTGTGCGCGAGTTTGTCGGACACGGTGTGGGCCGCAAATTGCACGAAGAGCCGCAAATTCCCAATTACGGCCGGCGCGGCAGCGGACCCAAACTGAAATCCGGCATGACGCTGGCGATCGAACCGATGATTAACATCGGCAGCGCAGAGGTTCGCCTCCTCGATGATGGGTGGACGGTGCGCACGGCTGACGGCACCCGATCGGCCCATTTTGAACATACGGTCCTGATTACCAAAGACGGGCCGGAAATCCTGACATGGCGCGGAAAGACGCAATTGAAGTAGAAGGCACTGTCGTCGAGCTGCTTCCGAATACCATGTTTCGGGTCGAGCTGCCAAATGGCCACCGGGTTTTGGCCCACATTTCCGGCAAAATGCGTCTCCACTTTATTCGTATCTTGCCCGGCGACAAAGTTATGCTAGAGGTATCTCCCTACGATTTGTCGAAGGGGCGGATCACCTTCCGCCAGAAGTGACAACGCGGAAATGGCTCCGCGTTTTTTGTTTTGACCAATATGAAAGTGCGACCCTCAGTTAAAAGACTTTGTGAAAGCTGCAAAATTGTTAAGCGCAAGAATGTGGTGCGCGTGATTTGCAAAAATCCGCGCCACAAACAGCGCCAGGGTTGATTTTTTCTAACGATTACCAATGCCACGATTACTCGGAGTTGAAATCCCAGCGGACAAACGCATCGAAGCGTCACTGACCTATATTTACGGGATCGGATTCAGCACCGCACGCAAAATTTTGGAGCAAACCAACATCGATCCCAATCTGCGTGCCAATAAGCTGACTCCTCAGCAGATCAACGAGATCATTCACGCGATCACCAACAACAAAATCAAAATCGAAGGCGACCTGCGGCGCGACATTCAGGGAAATTTGAAACGGTTGCAGGCGATCAATTGTTATCGTGGGCAACGACACCGTCGCGGTCTACCCGTGCGTGGACAGCGAACATCGACAAATGCGCGCACGCGCAAGGGGCCGCGCAAAACGGTTGGCGTGATTCGTAACCCTGAAGCAAAAGCAGGCAAGGTTTAATTAAAATGGCTGAACACAAAAACCCACCAAAGCCCAAAGCGGAGAAGGCAGCGAAGAAGCCAAAAGCCGAAGAGCAGGGTCCGACAGTCGAAGTGAAAGAAGAGGCGGCGCAACCAACGCCCACTCCGGAAGCCGCGGCGCCCGTCGCGGTCGAGGCAAAGCCAGCGAAAAAGCCGGCGAAGCCAAGTAAACCAGAAACAGCGCCGACCGAAGCCCCGCGAGAGAACCTTTCATTAGATGCCGACGACGTCGAGAAGCCCAAGATTGTTAAGGCAAAAGGGGCCAAGAACGTTCATTCCGGCATCGCGCATGTTTATGCGACCTTTAACAACACCATCGTCACGATTACGGATTTGAATGGAAATGTGATCGGCTGGTCGAGCGCCGGGAAAGTTGGTTTTAAAGGTTCGCGCAAGAGCACGGCGTATGCGGCGCAATTGGTCGCACAGGACGCATCGCGACAGGCGATGGGCCACGGGCTCAAAGAGGTCCAGGTCCTTGTTAAAGGTCCCGGTGCCGGACGCGAGTCGGCAGTGCGTGCGCTGCAGGCGATCGGTCTCGATCTCACCTTGATCCGCGATGTCACGCCGGTTCCGCATAACGGTTGCCGGCCGCCGAAACAACGCCGCGTCTGATTTTTATGGGTAGATACACCGGACCAAAAACAAAGATCAGCCGCCGTTACGGCGTGCAGATTTTTGGACCGTCGAAGTCGCTCGAACGAAAGAATTATCCGCCCGGGATGCATGGGCCCAAAGGCTCGCGGCGCAAACAATCCGATTATGCGATCGCGCTCGGCGAGAAGCAGAAGCTGCGTTATCAATACGGCCTGCTCGAAAGACAGTTCCGCCGGATTTTCCAAAATGCGCTCCGCAAGCGCGGTGTGACCGGTGAAACGCTGCTGCAACTGCTCGAGACGCGTCTCGATAATGTGATTTATCGTTTAGGTCTGGCCAACACTCGCAATGCGGCGCGCCAGCTCGTTTCGCATCGGCACGTCCAGGTTAACGGTCGCAACGTCAACGTCGCTTCCTTCAATGTGAAAGCCGGCGATGAGATCGCGATCAAAGACAAACCGAAATCGCGGCAGCTCGCTCTTCGCAATCTCGAGCTCACTCAAATTGTACCGGTGCCGGATTGGCTGACGGTCGATCGCGACGCTCTCAAAGGGAAAGTCGCGCACATCCCGTCGCGTGAAGAAATGCAGCCGATCGTCAACGAACAGTTGATCGTCGAGTTGTATTCGCGCTAAACGCGCTCTTTTAGACGCGGTTGTTTTCCAAGAATTCCAAGGCTTTGTCGTAGCTTTTGCGCTGGAGAAAGTGCGCGAGCTGCGGATCGATTGGTTTTGGGATCGCGGCTTCGAGTTTTTCAATCTTCTCTGAAACCTTGCACAGGCGAGCGGTGTGCGCTTCCGGATCGCGACGACTGTTTTGGTCGCTGATAACGGCAAGCCGCTCTCGTAAGGCGGCGGCAAGATCGACAATCACATTTTTCATCGGGGACTAACCACTAATAGACACGAATCCGCTTCCGCACAAAGCTGCGGCTTGCAAGGCCGACACGAAGAACAGTACCGCACTAAGGTTCTCGTCGAAATCATTCGTGCTTATTCGTGTCCATTCGTGGTAAATGAACGCCGTGGCGGTCGAGCCGAGGCGCATTTTGATGGTAGACGATGATGTCGCACTTCTGCGCGTAGTGCGCGAAGCGTTGGTGGCGTCGCTCCAGTGCGAGGTCGATACCTCGCCCAAGCCGGAGTACGCGTTCGAACTGGCGCTCAAGAAGAAATACGACCTGCTCGTCTTCGATTTCCAAATGCCGATGATCGACGGCGCGATGTTGTTTTTTTTGATCGGGAAGGTTTATCAGAATAGCCGGCCGGTGAGAGAAGTTCCGCCGCTCCTCCTCATTTCCGGAAAAGCCGAAGAAACGAGAGCGCAGGAATTGCTCAAGGAGCCTGGCGTCGCCGGTTTAGTGGCCAAGCCTTTTGCAATCAATCGCCTGCTCGAAAAAATTAAAGCGGCTGTTCCCGCAATCCGGCCGGCCACATCATCCTAGCCGTCGGGCGTGTTCGTCCCCTCGGCGGATGCGGCCACAACGCTAGTGGCGTGTTTCGGATAGAAGCTGTCGCTTGGCTTCCAGCCAATCGGAATTTGCGTCGCCTGGAAGGGCGAATCGGCGGCGCCGCTCGGATATGAAATAAGCCCGGGTCTGGATCTGTTCATCGGTTGGCTCCGGGCCGAGCGGAGCTACTGTTGGCCGGTCTGTCTTCTCAGGAGCCATCTTCCTTCGCGGCAGAGATTTTTTCCCTGCAGATGGCGATCTTCCGCCCGCTTTGATTTTGCCCACTTTGCCATCGCCGGCCATCGAGACCGCGTCAGCCGCAAATTGTTTTCCAATTTCCTTTTTCCTCTTCGCCACAACTAAAATTCCTTCCTAAAATAACGCTTTAGCGAGGGGCGTTTGCTTGACAAGCGGTTTCTGAACTCTGCTTGGCGAAAAGGTAAACTTCCAATAACGTGCCCCATGCGGCACTTCGTTTTTCGCTGGTTCGTCACGGCGTTTGCCGTGTTTGTGGCGGCGCCAATCGTGGGAATTGATTACACTGGGATCGGCTGTTTGCTCGGCGCATCGCTGCTCTTGGGAATCATCAACGCTTTTGTTCGCCCGATTCTACTGTTCCTGAGTATTCCGTTGATTCTGGTAACACTCGGCTTCTTCATTTTGATCATCAACGCGTTGATGTTGAAGTTCGTGAGCGAGATCGTGCCGTGTTTCAAAGTGCATGGGTTTTGGAGCGCGATTTTTGGCGCGATCATCATCTCGATTGTGAGCTGGCTGCTGAGCGCATTCTTTCGCGGCAGCGACGGACGGGTCCACGTCCTGACGCATCACAGCCAAATCAAACAGGTTCGCGGTCGGGTGATCGAGCCCGGCGAATAATCGCGAGCATGTTTGGCGGTAAGTTACGGCCTGGCGACCGCGTTCGCGTCAAAATCTGTGGGATCACGAACGAGCCAGACGCGCTCGCCGCGATCGAGGCCGGCGCGGACGCGCTCGGATTCAATCTCGTTCTCAAAAGCAAACGCTACATTGACATTGAGACTGCGGCCCCCTGGATCGACAAATTGCCGCGAGAAATCTGTAGGGTCGCGGTCATGGTAAATCCAAAATTTGAGGACGCTCTCCGGATCGGTCGATTACCATTTATCGACGCACTCCAGTTGCACGGGAACGAGTCTCCGGAGTTCTGTGGACGTTTGGCCGAGGCTGCAATTCGATTCGCCAAAGCGCTGCCGGTTTCCGATTCGAAATCGCTAACGGGCGTGAGCGACTTTTTTACGGATACAGTAATTTTGGATTCGGCTTCGGGTGACGAATTCGGAGGAACCGGGAAATCATTTCCGTGGAAATTTGCCGGGGAATTCGTCCAGGCGCATCGCGATCTGAATGTGATTCTTGCCGGCGGACTAAGCGCTGAAAATGTAGCCGACGCCATCAATGAGGTGCGCCCCGGAGGGGTCGATGTGACGACCGGGGTCGAGATTTCACCCGGCCGGAAGGATCATCGCAAGCTCGAGGCTTTTATTCAGAGCGCCCGTCTCGCGGATGGGTAAACGGCGTTAGGCGTCGATAGTCTGGAAGCTCCTTAAGGGAAACTTCCTGAGGGCTGGTCTGCTTCCTGCTTTTATCCGGGCAGCACTTATCACTTATCTCACTTCCACTAATTATGGTTACTTCTCTTAAGCAACGGGGATGCGTCGCGGCGGTGGCCTTCCTAGGCGTGCTTTCCCTTTCACAAGCGCAAACAATTCCTGCCCCGGCCGGACCGGCGCAGCCGCCCAACCCACCCAAGCCCGCTGACCAGTCTCCGGTGTTGTTGGTTCAAGCTCCGGCGCAGGCCGCTTCTCCAGCCGCCCCTAAGTCGACCACGGCGACAGCGTCTGCTCCCGTCTTGACTGAAGCCGATGCCGCAGTTGAAAGCGGCGGTGTTGGCGTACGCGAATTTCAAGGCGACGATGTCGGCCAGGTGCTCCGATTGCTCGCGCGCCAAGCTAAGGTCAACATGGTTGTAAGTGATGCCGTTACCGGAACAGTAACGATGCGCTTGGAAGATGTAACCGCGCTTCAGGCGATCTCGATCATCGTCAAGGCCAAAGGGCTTTTCATGGATAAGATCGATACCGTCTATTACATCAAGACCGCGGCCGAGCGGACGGCTGAGCCCACTGAAACTGACAATTACCAATTCAGCTACGCGCGCGCGAAGGACGTTTCGCCACTGCTTGCATCCCAACTGGCGAGCAAAGATCCACCGCAGATCGACGAGCGCACCAACACCATTTTCTTCCGCGAGACCCGCAGCAACATCGACAACATCAGGAAAATGCTGGTGCAGATCGACAAACCGACCAAGCAAGTCATGATTGAAGCGCGATTGGTCGAAGTAACAGCGGATCCAATCCAGGCCTACGGAATTAACTGGGCCGGAACGGTTGGAAGTTTTTCGACTCCCAAGACGTTTAGTTACGGCGGATTTAACGCCAATACTAAACCAAATCCAGGTGATAACATTCCGACGAACGGTTTGGCCCTCGGCAACCAAAAGAGTGGCGATTTCTTTGGTGGTCTCGCCTCGGCCGGCCAATTATCAGGTGTTGCGAATAGTGCGTTTGCGATTTTGTCCGTGCCGCAATTTTCCGCGACGTTACAAGCGTTGAATGAGGACTCGGACGCCGAGTTCCTCGCTAATCCGCGCGTAGTGACGGCCGATAATCAACAGGCAAAGATTGAGATCCTTCGCAACCAGCCAGTGCCTCAACTGAACTTCAACGAACAAACGGCAACCGCCGTGTTCGGCGGTTTTCAAGACAAGGTGTTCGGGAACACTCTGGTGGTCCGGCCATCAATCAACAAAGACAATTTCATCACCCTGTCGGTAAAGCCCGAAATCAGTAACAAGGTAGATGATTTTCATTTCCAGTTTAATGGCGCAGACGTCAGGAGCCCGATCATCGACAAGCGCTCGCTCGATTCCAGCGTGTTGATACGGAGCGGCGACACTCTCGCGATAGGCGGATTGATTTCGGATCAAGTGAGTAAATCGAAAACGAAGGTGCCGCTACTGGGAGACATTCCAGTGCTTGGCTACGCGTTTCAAAGTCACGCCAATGAGCGGCATAAACGCAATCTCTTAATTTTTGTCACACCAACGATCATCGATCAGCACTACGGGACTGGTTTGGAAGACCAGGTGTCCGGGCTTCATCATAGCGGCGAGGAATATGCGGATCCGAACGGATGGCGGAATAACGCCAAGGGCGCCGTACGCTTAGTCCCAACGTCGCATCGTCAGCTCGCGGCCGATTACGCCAAACCGGGGTCGCCTCCAGCGGTTGAAGAAGCTGCCGAAGTCCAGTTTAAGAGCGATGTAAAAGATCGCGACGAATAAATTTCGGAATGTGGGGTTGAGAGGGGGCGGGCGCCCGCGAGGGTCCCGCCCTCTTTGGATTTTATCGCCCTAGATAATCCTTTAAACGCTCGCGCAATTCCGTTCGCGCGCGAAAGAGCAGACTCTTTACTGCCGGCACGGACAGATCGAGAACGTCCGCAATTTCTTCATAGCTCAACTCTTCGTATCGTCGTAGCACGATCGCCATGCGCTGCGTTTCCGGAAGGAGCGTGATGGCTTTTTCAATCGCGGCCTGTAAT
>CATPAT010000093.1 GCA_955652155.1 uncultured Chthoniobacterales bacterium
CCCCTTTACGAATCATGCCCTCCATTAACACGGCGCCATAAACACCGGCCATGCCTTCGTGAGCTTGCGCGACTTGTTCAAGATCGCGGGCGATTTCTCTGCGGTATCGGGATCGAGCGTGATCATCATGCAGCGCGGATCGCGTTCCAGAACCGAAACAACCACTTTCGATCCGATGCGCAAAGAGCGGTCGACAAATTGGTTTTCAGCGAAGGCGTCGGCGTTCGTAAGATCGACATAGACGTTTGCCCGAAAGCGGCGCTTATCGACTTTCACACCGGTTTCTTCGCCAAGTTTTGTCGCGGATTGCACGGCAAAGATCGACAACGGCCGACAATCGGTCATCGCCTTGTCCGAGCGCAGCAACTTGAGCTCGTGTTTTCCGTCGATGTTTGCGCGCAGATTGTCGATCAAAGCCGGATCGTCGATCGCGATAGTTTTTCCGTCTGGCGTTTCAACTTCAATCATCAACTCGGACGCATTCGCCGAGATGGGATTGGCTCCCGAACTTTCAGCTTCGGCCAAATTAATCGGTCGCGCCGCCTTCTCCGGATTTCGGAAGCGCGCGCGGTAACGAATCATCTGACGTTGGTCGCGTCCGGTAAAGAACGGAAATCCTTTTGGACTGAGCGAACTCGTAAAAGCGAAAACGCGGTCGCCGTAAACTCCGGGATAGCCGGTGAAGATCTCGTCCAACTCTTCGCCGCGCATGCTTTTGACCGGATAACGCCAAAGGCTTTCGACTGTTCCGACGACATTCATGCTAGCGGTCTCTAAATGAATGTAGTGCGCGATCGAATTTAAACACCACGAAGAAATTCATTCGGAAAACGCTCAACGCTCAACGTCCAACGCCGAATGTAGAATTCAGTAGTCAGTAGTCAGTAGTCAGAGGACAGAGAATCAATAAAGTGACCATTCGTGAGCCGGATTGTTTCGCTCCTGCCGGCTGCGACTGAGATCGCAGCTGCGCTTGGATTGATGGACGAGGTGGTCGGCGTTTCGCATGAGTGCGATTTCCCGAATGAAGCCAATGCGCGTCCGCGCGTGACCCATTGTCCGGTGCACAATGCCGGACTCGCGAGCAAAGAAGTGGATGAATGGGTGCGCCGCGCGCTGCGCGAGCAGGGGACGATCTACGCGATCGATGAGCCGCTCCTTCGCGAGCTGCGGCCGGATGTGATCCTTACCCAAAAGTTGTGCGACGTTTGCGCGGTCGGTTATGGCACGGTTGCCCGGCTCGCTGAAACTCTGCCCGGACCGCCACGACTTGTGAACCTGGAACCAACCAGTCTCTCCGATATTTTCGAGGATATTCGTCATGTCGCGGAAGCATGCGGAGTTTTGGAACGCGCGGAGAAAGTGATTGCCAATTTATCAGCGCGAGTGGAAGCGGTGCGCGAGCGAGCTGCGCATTTAGCCGATCGCCCACGATGTTTTCTGATGGAATGGGCCGGCATTGCGAAGAGCGTTGTAGGTCGTGATGCCCGCGCAGAGAAGGGGAGCGGCTTCTGCGGAACCGAGCTCATCTGGAATGGAAGCGATGCCGCGCGCCTCAGCGAGCATCAATTCAGCATAGCCGCCATCAACGGTTACTCCTGGAATCACCGGGTTCTGACAATTGACAATGTCTCCGCGCCGGCATGGTTCGCATACACCGTCTTCGCCGCCGAAGAAACCGACGCCGACGCGCTGACCGATTTTCCATTTAGACACTCCGCTGCCCAAGGCTTCAATGCGGCCAACTACTTCATGCCCGGGAACGCGCGGCAGTTTTAATCCCGGACAGGTGCCGGTGATTGTGGCCGCATCGGTGTGACAGATTCCACATGCTTCCACGCGAATCCGAACCTGACCCGGTTCTGGTTCAGGGATTGACCGTTTCACTACTTGGAGGACGCCGGGTGCGACGACTTCGACTGCTTTGTATGTGCCTTTCATTTGCATTCTCTTTTAGTTGAGATCAGAGCATGCCGTGAGAATTGGGGAGCGCCGTCAGGCGAAAGTATGATTTTGTTTTCCCTCTTAAGGGTGAGGTTTACTTAATCGAAGAAGGCGTGCCATCGGGCCGCGTCCGCTTGCCTAACGGAAGAGATTCACTTTCGCCAGGTCAACAATTTCGTCGCCGCGTCCGCTCAGAACAGCTTTGAGCATGAAGATGCCGAAGCCGGTGGCTTGTTCCAACGTAATGGTCGGAGGCATCGACAACTCCTGGCGATGAACGACCACTTCAACCAGCGCTGGCCCATCGTGTTCGAACGCCTGATGAAGCATCGGTCGCACGTCTTTCGCGGTTTCCGCTTTTAACCCGAGCAGGCCGGCGCTTCGCGCGAGCGCAGCGAAATCGGGATTCTTCAGCTCGACGCCGAAATCGAGGAAGCCGCCGGCTTTCATTTCCAATTCGACGAACGAGAGCGAATCGTTTCGGAAAACGACGACCTTCACCGGCAACTTGAGTTGATGAAGGGTCAGCAAATCGCCCAACAACATCGAGACGCCACCGTCGCCCGACATGGTAATGACTTGTCTATTCGGCATGGCCATTTGCGCCCCGATCGCTTGCGGTAATGCGCTGGCCATCGATCCATGCACGAACGAGCCGAGTAATCGCCTTTTGCCATTCATTTTGAGATAACGCGATGCCCAGATTGTCGGCGTTCCGACATCACAGGTAAAAATTGCGTCCTCGCGGGCGAGCTCGCTCATCGTGCGAGCGACAACTTGGGGATGACTTCCTTTGCGCTCGCTTCCTTCAGTTGCCAGTTCGTCCAGTCCTTTTCGCGCCTTCCGGTAATGCTCGAGACTTGTCTTCAAATGCGCGTCATCGGAATTTTGTTTCAGCTTCGGCAGGAGAGCCTGGAGTGTGACTTTGGTATCGCCGACCAATCCGTAGTCGAGCTTAGTGCGACGGCCAAGTTGTTCTCCGCGAATGTCGATCTGGATAACAGTCGCGTGCTTGGGGAAAAATTGCTGATACGGGAAATCGGTGCCGATCATGAGCAGAGTGTTGCAGTTCATCATCGCGAAGTAACCGGAGGAAAATCCGAGCAGGCCGGTCATACCGACATCAAATGGATTGTCGTACTCGATGAATTCCTTCCCGCGCAAGGCATGGACGATTGGCGCGTTCAACTTGCCGGCGAGCGCGATCAGCTCAGTGTGAGCTCCGGCGCAGCCTGCGCCCGCGAGAATCGTGATCTTTTCAGAATCGTTAAGAACTTTCGCTAGCGCCGCGATTTCATCATCCGCGGGACAGACGGTGGGTTTGGGCGGCGGAAAGTGAAGGCGCGGTTCTTGTTCGACCGCATTGCGCAACGCCACGTCGCCCGGCAGCGCAACCACTGAAACCCCGCGTCGCGCGATTGCAGTCTGCATTGCGATCTCCAGGATCCGCGGCATCTGCTCCGGTTGCGAAATCAGTTCACAATAATGACTGCACTGCGCGAACAAATGTTCCGGGTGCGTTTCCTGAAAATATCCGCTCCCGATTTCCTCGCTCGGGATCTGCGCGGCAATCGCGAGAACGGGGACCCGGCTGCGGTGACAATCGTAGAGACCGTTGATCAAATGAAGATTGCCCGGCCCGCAACTTCCAGCGCAGACAGTTAATTGTTCGGTCAGATGCGCCTCCGCCCCGGCTGCGAAGGCCGCCGTTTCTTCGTGTCGGACCGGCACCCATTGTAAATCTTTGCGCGGCCGGATCGAATCGGTCACGCCGTTGAGAGAATCGCCCACCAGTCCATAGACTCGCTTCACGTCGGCCGCGACGAGGGTGTCGACCAGCACGTCTGCTACTCGCTTTTTAGCAATGGTTTTTCTCGATGTTCTTCATTGGGCTCGAATCCCGATTCAGATCCTGTGAATCTTGTACCGTTTTGCAACCGTGAAATGATCGTTTGTGTTTCACCCAATCCGGGCGATGATACGGCCTTATTGGAACACTCTGTTTAACTTCACTGCACGGAAGATCGTCAGGTGAGCCTCGCTCATTGGTGGTTTGAAACCCGATTCACGGGAACGGCTCTGTAGCTCGGTAGTATTTCCATATTCAAAACACAATGAAACTGTACGTAGGTAATCTCTCTTTTGAGACCACCGAGAAC
>CATPAT010000094.1 GCA_955652155.1 uncultured Chthoniobacterales bacterium
ACCGGCACCGGCTCGCGCTATGCCGCGTCAGAACCAGCAGCAAGGACGACCTCAACCACAACGACCGCCGAATCAGCAGCAGCCGCAGCAACAACGCAGGCCGCGGCGCGCATTTCCCCGGAGACAATCCGTTACCGACCGGTGATTGCTGATCTCTGACCTCTTCGCCAACGGACGAAGTCGCCGTGGCGACTGGCCTCCGAAATGTGTGGTGTTTTCCCCAGTTTAGGCGATAATAGGACAAGTTTTTCTGCTGCGATTTCCGAGGCGCGACCTGATCCTATCTCGCCCAGGAAGTAATCCTCGTCAGCCGCTGGACCCAGTTAATCAATTATGAAGCCCGAACTTGTTAAAGCCGCCAACGAAGTAATCCAGAATCAGCAAATTCTCGTAAACATGGTTTCCCGCCGCGTTCGACAACTCACCATTGGACATCGTCCACTGGTCGAATTCGTTCCCGGGATGGGTCATGCCGATGTCGCCTTGAGTGAGATCGCCAATGGTAAATTGACGTTCGAATCCACGCTGGGCCAGAACGGTAATACGTCGAAGGATGTGGTCCAGTTTCCTGGAATCATCGTCAGCAAGAAAACGAAAAAGGCGGCGTAGAACGTTTGAGCCTCGGGCGGTCCGCTCAACTCCTCAACCGCTCAACAACTCAACAGCTTTTATGGGACACAGTCACGGCCGAGATAACGTGAGGAAACGAGCGCGGCGCCGGAAAAAAACCGAACGCCTGGCCGACGCGAAGGGGAAGCACCCTTCGCGCGAGCCTACGGCTCGTCAAGGAACGCAGACGGCGAAGACGCCGAGTTAATGGTTATTAGTTAATCGGTGTCGGTGATCACGATCACAGGTCAGTGGTTCGCCACGGCGAATCCGTCCTTTGGCGGATCGGTGGCGAGAGTCTGACTGCCAATCCAGACAATCGAAAGAATCAACACCAGGGCACCCCAACTAGCAGTGCCAATTGATTTTAAAGCCATGAGCGAGGGGTGGGATCCGGTTTCTCGAAACGGTAACGAGAGGGCGATCGCCGTGGCCACCATGGAAACGATCAACACGATTTGCGGACCGCGCCGTTTTTGAGCGAGGACTATCGCCATCGCAACGGTGTAGACCAAGATCAGAAAAATCATGTGGCGGGCGGTTGTTTGCGGACCAAAAACAAGGGCGAGAACTATAAGTGCAGCCCATTCGATGGTCCAGCTCCGGAACGGCTCGAGGCGGTTTTCGCAGTCACCGGTTGAAAAAGGTTTAAGCCCTTGCGACGGGCGATCAGCACGATTGCCATCACGACCGCGACAAACAGGACGAAGATTAGACTCGCGCCAATGAAATCGGAAACTCCACGTGAGCGAGTCACACGCAGGATTGATGAGGTCAAGGAAACGGAGTGATCCCACGTGATAGAATTCACAATCGGTTTGTCGCTCCGACCCGTTGCCGTAAGACTGATCAACTCACGTTCGCCTGCCACCCTGCTCAAGACAGCAAGGGCGTCGATCGCGTAAGTCTTGATCGAGCGTAGTCCGACCTCGAGAGCGGGAAGAGTGAAAAAGAACAAAAACGAAACGATCGACGCGATGGCGGCGCGATAGTTTCGCTTGATCAAGAAGTACGGGACAAAGATTAGAGCTAGATATTTGACGTTCGCAGTCGCGCCGGCGGCGATGCCCGCGAGCGCAGGATGACGATCCATCCACCATAAGACACCGACCAGACCAGCGATGATGAGACAATCGGTCTGGCCCAAAATGAAATCACTCCGGATTTTTGCGAAGCTGAATAGAAGAGCAGCCGCCGAAATCAACCACGGGATGGAAGGGTCAGTCTCTTTTTGCCAAAGCCGCCAGCTTTCGGTCATTTTCCGCGCGGCTATAAGCGATGCGGCGAAGATGATAGACGCGCTCAAGAGCAACCAGACGATCGCGGCTGCCCGTTCCGGCAATGCGGCCAAAGGTTGAAAGATGAAAGCGAGAAATGGCGAGTAGATGTACATCCCGGCAGTGCCGGAATAGATATCAACCTGATTCGACATGGCACGGGCTGCTGAGTAGACAACCAGGAAGTCGTCCGGAATTTTTCGCCCCGACCAAGTGCGCAAAAACGTCGGCAGCCCGCTGGCAATGAAGACGATCAGGATGACGAAAAGCGCAGCGCTAAAACGTTTTCGAGAATTCAAAAGTGACCGACAAGATTGGCACCTCAGTTAGTGTGCAGGCGCTGAGGTAGTTGGCGTCGCGATGGAACTGACGATTCAGGTCTATCACCGGTAGCGGCTTAATCAACAAACTCTGCGCGAAAGTGTTAAACGGCTGACCGCTGCGGCGCTAGTCCTTGACCAGGGGCGTCTGTTCCCATTTTGCCCGATCTTCAAGAATGGTCCTAAGATAGGCGCTATCGCACGGCTTGGTTAAATGGTGGTCAAAACCGGTGAGCTTGGCGATGTGGACGTCGCTCGGATAGGTGTAGCCGGACAAGGCGATGGCTAACACGCGTTTTCCGCGCCGGCGAGCTTCGCTCACAAGGGCGTAGCCGGTCCCGTCTGGGAGCGCGATGTCGCTCACGATGACGTCGACCGGGGGTCCGTTGTCGAGGCGGTCGATCCCGCTCTTGAGGCTGTCAACCGGCGAAACGTCGTGGCCCCAACGTTTGAGCAACCCTGTAAGGACTTCCCGAGTGTCCTGATGATCTTCCACGACTAATATCTGCATACGGCCCTAACGATGATTCACGTTTAAATCGAATCCCACCGCGCTTGTGGACGGGTGTTCGAAGGAGAAAGTTATTGGTGATTTGTTAATTGCTGATGGGTCAGAGCAGCCCGCGGACCACTGA
>CATPAT010000095.1 GCA_955652155.1 uncultured Chthoniobacterales bacterium
AAGATGTCGATCTTGCGTTTAAGATGCGCGGGCAAGCGGTGCAATCCGCCGTCGGTCGTCCCGCCGGTTTGACTAGCGTTGGTGATTTCAAAGCTCAGATTGGCCGCCCGTAATTTCTCGGTCAACAGCGCCGGATAAGCTTGAGTCGATCTCAGGCCGAACCCTTGCGACAGGCTGTCGCCGAGAACGAGGATCCGTTTCACCGGTGAAGGATCGTGGGAGGCTGCGGTCATAGATTGCCCAAGAAAGATCAGCGCGAGACTAACGACTGCCACCGTGATCGCCCTCATAATCCCATCAACGAAAAAGCCAACCTAACATTGAATGTTGGACGTTGAACGTTAGGGTGTAAACCCTTCCAAATTTAACCCTTCTTGTTTATGGCTAATTACGGAATCAATGGCTTCGGACGTATCGGTCGCAACGTCTTGCGCGCGATGACGCAAAAACAGGTCGAGCACGTCCGCGCAATCAATGATCTCACCGACACTAAAACTCTCGCTCATCTCCTCAAATGGGACTCGGTCCATGGCCGGTTCGACGGCGAAATCGGATTCGACCAGGAGAACATCGTTGTGCGCGGTCACAAAATTAAGATCTTCAAGGAACGCGACCCGGGGAATCTTCCGTGGAAGAAGTTGGATGTCGATGTTGTCCTGGAATCGACCGGTTTTTTCACCGCACGCGACAAAGCAGAACTGCACATCACCAAGGCTGGAGCAAAACGGGTGTTGATCAGCGCGCCGGCGAAGAATCCGGATGCGACGCTCTGTATCGGGATCAACGACAGCGTCTACGATCCGGCGAAGCACACGATCGTTTCCAACGCCAGCTGCACCACCAATTGTCTCGCGTCGATGGCGAAAGTATTGCACGACAAATTCGGTATCGCGCACGGATTTATGAGCACGATCCACAGCTACACCAACGACCAGCGCATTCTCGATTTTCCCCACGAAGACTTGCGCCGCGCGCGGGCCGCCGCGATCAGTATCATTCCTTCGAGCACCGGCGCAGCCAAAGCGATCGGCGAAGTGATTCCAGATCTGAAAGGGAAATTGAACGGTGGGGCGTTTCGAGTGCCGACGCCGGACGGTTCCGTGACCGATTTCAGCGCAGTCCTCGAAAAGGATGCGACCGTCGACGCCGTCAACGCCGCATTTAAAGCAGCCGCGTCCGACAAGAGTTACAAAGGCGTGCTCGAATACAGCGACGAACCGCTCGTGTCCCACGACATTATCGGCAATCCGCACTCATGCATCTTCGACAGCAAACTGACCATCATGCTCGGCAACCGTTTCGTGAAAGTGGTCGGTTGGTACGACAACGAGTGGGGCTACAGCAATCGTTGCGTCGAAATGCTCGAGATGCTCGGAAAGTAATGGCCAAACTTTCGGTCCGAGATGTCGATGTTCGCGGCAAGCGCGTTTTGACTCGCGTCGATTTCAATGTGCCGATCAAAGAGAACGGCGACCAAATTGAAATCACGGACGATACGCGAATCCGCGAAGCGTTGGCGACGATCAATTATCTCCGCGAGCAAAAAGCGAAAACGATTTTGATGTCACACTTTGGCCGGCCGAAGGGTAAGCGCGTCCAGAAATACTCGTTGCGACCGGTTGGCGATCATTTGCACACCCTGATTGGTCAGCCGGTCATTTTCAGTCACGACACGATTGGCGATGTTCCGGAGAAAATCATTGAGCACATGGAGAACGGTGACGTGGCGCTGCTGCAAAATCTGCGCTTTCAGCCGGAGGAAGAAGCGAACGACCCCAAATTCGCGCAGGTGCTGGCCAAATTCGGTGAAGTTTATGTGAACGACGCCTTCGGCGCGGCCCATCGCGCCCACGCTTCGACGGTCGGTGTGACCAAGTTCATTGAGAAATGCGCAATGGGTTTCTTAATGGAGAAGGAGTTGAAGTATCTTCATGAAGAGCTGGACAACCCGGCCAAGCCGTTCGTCGTGATCATGGGCGGAGCGAAAGTATCCGATAAGATCGGCGTCCTTAAAGCGTTGATGAAAAAGGCCGAGACGATTCTGATCGGCGGCGCCATGGCGAATACGTTTTTCAAAGCCCAGGGAATTCCGATCGGTGCCAGCCGCGTTGAGGCGGACAAAACGGACCTGGCGATCGAACTTCTCGATCTTGCGAAGGAGCGCGGCGTGAAATTTCTCCTGCCGATCGATGTTCTCGAAGCGCAGGAAATTCGCGCCGGCGCGCCGACTCGAAACACCAGCCGCTTGTCGCGCGAACACGGAATCACTGACGGCTGGCAGGCGGTCGATATCGGCAACGCGACGATCGCTTTGTTTGAGGAGGAGATTGCCAAAGCAAAGACGATTTTGTGGAATGGCCCGGTCGGCATTTTTGAAATTCCGGATTTTGCCGAAGGAACAATCGCGATCGCGGAAGCGCTGGCCAAATCAGGCGCGACCACAGTCATTGGCGGCGGCGATTCGGTGACGGCCGTGAAACAAGCCGGGCTAGCCGACAAAATGACTTTCATTTCTACCGGTGGCGGGGCGTCGTTGGAACTTCTGGAGGGGGAGGAACTACCAGGCGTTGCTGCCTTGACCGATAAATAAACACGAAGGACACGAAGAGCACGAAGCTTCTATTTGATTTCCTCCGTTCTTCGTGATCTTCGTGGTGAATTGAATTCATGAGAAAGAAAATCGTTGCGGCCAATTGGAAAATGAACATGACGCAGGCCGAATCGGCGCGTTTTGTTGAATCGTTGGTCCTCGATCTTGGCGACATCACCGACGTCGAAGTGGTGATCGTTCCGCCATTCACGGCGATTGCGAAAGTAATGGAAGCGCTCGGTGCATCGCAAAGCATCAAAGTGGGAGCGCAGAACATGCATTGGGAACCGAATGGTCCATTTACCGGCGAAATCAGTGCGGCGCTGCTGCGCGATTTGCTCGTGCGTTACGTCGTGCTTGGTCATAGCGAACGGCGCACCCTGTTTCGCGAAACCGATGAAATTGTGAATCGCAAAGTGCGCGCCGCGCATGAGGCCACGTTGCGGCCGATCGTTTGCGTCGGCGAAACCATGGAGCAACGCGACAAAGGCAACGTCGAAAAAATATTGTCGATCCAACTGCGCGGAAGTTTGAAGGACCTCAACGAAAAGGAGCTTCAGGAATCGGTAATCGCTTATGAACCGGTATGGGCGATCGGCACCGGCCGGAACGCGACGCCTCAGCAAGCGCAGGAAGCACACGCCTTTATTCGCCACACCCTGCGCGAAATGTCCGACGAAGCGACGGCCGATCGCATTCGCATTCAGTACGGCGGCAGCGTGAAGGCAGAGAACGCGCGCGATTTGATGACGCAATCCGATATTGACGGCGCGCTCGTCGGCGGGGCCAGCCTCGATCCGCGCAGCTTTGGCCAAATTGTGGAAGCCGCGCGCGACGAAAGGTAATTACCGTTTGATCTCGAGATAAGTGCGAGCCTGAACTTTATTCGTGCCCGGTTGCAATTCTTCCACGCGCATCTGTTTTAGGAACCAGCGGTTGTCGATCTTTTGCGCAGAGATGACTTCGAAGCGTTTCGCGAGTTTTCCGTCCCACTCATAGGCTTCCATTCGCATAAGCGCGCCGCTCGTCTTGTCGACCCAGATAACAACGTTCCAGTACTGGGAATTCCGGGAAGGCGCGACTAGTTGCAGTTTCCAGCAGCTGCGCGTGCGCACCGTTTCGTCGCCGAGCACGCGCGCGTTAGGCCAATAAAGAAATTTGAGGGCAAGATCTTCGTAGCTAATGCCGGTGCCGCGAATTTTCTCATTCAACTTCTCCGCCGGAAATTTTTCCGCGCCCGCGTCGGTGACGAGATCGAGGCGCGATCCGTTTTCACCGAGGCGCAATTGCAAGACTTCCTCGGGGTCGGAGAATGAATAACGGATGAGGGGTCCAGTTTGAGCAAGGTG
>CATPAT010000096.1 GCA_955652155.1 uncultured Chthoniobacterales bacterium
AGGTGCATGAACTTCCCGGAGCCGGTGGGACATTCCACTTTGAAATCGTCGCCGTAGTAATGATGAAATTGCTGGAGCGATTCGATTAGGAGGTAGTTGATTGGAAGCCAAACCGGGCCGCGCCAATTGGAATTGCCGCCGAAAATTCCCGTTTGCGATTCCGCCGGCTCGTAACTGACGATTTTTTCCTCACCGCGCACCGTGATGGAGTATGGATGGGCCTGATGAAATTTGCTGAGGGAACGAACCCCGTAGTCGCTCAGAAATTCTTCCGGGTCGAGCATGCGCCGGAGCAAACACTTCATCCGATGTCCACGGGTGAGCGCGACGAGACGCAGTTCTTTCATGCCCGGCTCCTGCCAACGCGAAACCAAACTCGCCAGGTCGGGCCGATATTCGAGATACCACTCGAGTCGCGATTTGAATCCCGGCAGGGCTTCGATCAGTTGCCATTGAACTGTTTCGACCGCGAGCAGCGGCATTAGACCGACCAGCGATCGGACGCGCAACGGAAGATTTCGTCCGCCCGGCGTGTGGAGAACGTCGTAGTAGAATTCGTCCTCCTCGTCCCACAAACCGACGCCTTTGCCGCAGAGTTTGTTCATTGCCGCAGCGATCATGAGAAAATGCTCAAAGAACTTGGTCGCGATATTTTCGTAAACGGGATTTTCTCGCGCGAGCTCGATCGCAATTCGCATCAAGTTCAGCGAGAACATTCCCATCCAACTAGTGCCGTCGCTTTGCTCGAGATGTGTGCCATCGGGAAACTGCGCGTTGCGATCGAAGACGCCGATGTTGTCGAGTCCGAGAAAACCGCCCTGGAATATATTTTTGCCTTCGGAGTCTTTGCTATTCACCCACCAGGTGAAGGAGATCAGCATTTTGTGGAAGATCGTTTCCAGAAACGCGCGGTCACCTTTTCCGGTTTTTTTGCGCTCGATCTGATAAACGCGCCACGCCGCCCACGCCAGCACCGGCGGATTAACGTCGTCGAAATTCCATTCGTAAGCTGGAACTTTCCCGTTGGGGTGCTGATACCATTCGCGGACGATGAGATCGAGTTGCGCTTTGGCGAATTGAACATCGACCAGAGCGAGCGGAATGCAGTGGAAAGCAAGGTCCCAGGATGCGTACCACGGAAATTCCCATTTGTCCGGCATCGACATGACGCGCTCGTTGTAAAGATGACGCCAACCGGAATTGCGGCCGTGCTTGCGTTCGTCCGGCGGCGGCGGCTGGTCCGGATCGCCGTCGAGCCACTGATCGACGATGTAATGATAGAATTGTTTGGTCCAAAACAGGCCCGCGAACGCTTGCCGCTGAACGGCGCGCTGCTCTTCAGTTAACGACGACGGCGCGATCTCGCCGTAGAATTCGTCGGCTTCGGCCCGTCGTTTCGTAAAGATTTCTTCGAAATCTGCGAATGGCTCATTGTTCCTTTTTTTATTCGCTGACGCCCGAGTTAATCGCAGCCGGATCGAGTCGGTCTCGTTTGCCGGGATGTTGAACTTGTAATGCGCGGCCGCTTTCGTCCCGAATCCCGCCGAATTAACGTGATCGATCTTGCCGCTGACTATGCGATCATTGATTGAATCTTTGACGAACGGCGTTGAATTTGGGATCCCCCAGAGCCGCTCCGAATTGCTTTCGTTTTCGGCGAAGAAAAGGTCGTCCGGCGAGTCGCAGAATAAATCGTAATCCCCAAGGACCGTATGACTCGCTGTGATCACAGCAGCATGTCCCTCAGCGGTTTTGCGAAGCGTTGGTTTGGGTTGGGTCCGATCCCAACTCCAGGTGTTGCGAAACCAAATTGTTGGCAGTAAATGGAGTGGCGCCGGTTCAGGACCGCAGTTTTTCGCGCTCACCCGAATTAAAATGTCGTGCGGATCCGCTTTGGCGTACTCGATCTCAACGTCGAAGTAGCGGTTTTCCGCGAGTGCGTTCGTGTTCCAAATCTCAAACTCGCCCTCCATCTTCGAGCGCGCGCCGCTTTGCGCGACCAGTTCTTCGTAGGGAAAACGCGACTGCGGATAGCGATAGACCATCCGCATGAAACTGTGCGACGGCGTGCTGTCGACGTACCAATAAAGTTCCTTCACGTCCTCGCCGTGATTTCCCTCCGGGCCGCTCACGCCGAAAATCCGTTCCTTCAAGAACGGATCGTGTTCATTCCAAAATGCGAACGCAAAACAGAGCCGGCCTTTGTAATCCGAAATGCCGCCGATGCCATCCTCGTTCCAGCGATACGTGCGTGAGCGCGCGTGATCGTGCGGAAAATAATTCCAAGCGTCGCCGTTGGCGCTGTAATCCTCGCGCACCGTGCCCCACGCGCGCTCGGCCAGATATGGCCCCCAGAAATGCCACGGCTCAGGGTGCGGCTTGTTTTCCGCGAGACGCAGCTGCTCGGCGTTCATCACCGCCGATTAGCAATTAAAAATCCGCAATTCGCAAGAAGTTTACCCGGTGCGACGCGAAATCCGCCAATCGATCATTCCCACTCGATCGTGCTCGGTGGTTTGCTCGAAATATCGAAGCAGACGCGGTTGACCCCTTTGACCTCGTTGCTGACGCGGGATGAAATGCGGGCGAGCAATTCGTAAGGAAGCCGGACCCAGTCGGCGGTCATGCCGTCTTGGCTTTCGACGATGCGTAGCACGATGGTGTTTTCATATGTGCGCTGATCGCCCATGACGCCGACGGAGCGGACCGGCAGGAGCACGGCGAACGATTGCCAGACGCGATAATACCAATCGCTCGCTTTCATTTCGCTCTGCACGATCGTGTCCGCTTCGCGCAAAATCAAGAGTCGCTCGGGCGTGACTTCGCCCAGGATACGAACTGCCAGTCCTGGACCCGGGAACGGTTGCCGATAAACAATCTCTTTTGGCAAACCGAGCTGCAATCCGACCTGACGAACTTCATCCTTAAACAATTGCCGAACCGGCTCGACCAGTTTGAAATGCATTTTCTCCGGCAGACCGCCGACGTTGTGATGGCTCTTGATCACGGCCGCCGGATTGCCGCCGATTGAGACGCTTTCAATCACGTCCGGGTAAAGGGTTCCCTGCGCGAGAAATTTGTAATGGCCGTGTCCGCCACCGGACGAAATCGCCGTGGCGAGCTTACGCGACTTATTTTGTCGATCTTCCGCCAGCAATTCCTCGGTTGCGTGTTGAAAGACGGCGATGAACTCATTCCCGATAATTTTTCGTTTCTGCTCGGGATCGGTCACGCCTTTGAGCGCGCTCAGGAAGCGTTTGGTCGCATCGACATATTTCAAACGAACATGAAAATTCTCACCGAACACGCGTTGAACAATTTCTTCCTCACGCGCGCGCAAGAGGCCATTGTTTACAAAAATACACGTGAGCTGATCACCGATCGCTTTGTGGAGGAGCGCGGCCGTGACGGACGAATCGACGCCGCCACTTAAGCCAAGCACGACTTTTTCGTCGCCAACCTGCCGCCGGACGCGCTCGCACGCTTCTTCGATAAACGAGCCCATCGTCCAATCCATCGCGCAATGGCAGATGTGATAGACGAAATTTTGCAGGATTTCTTTGCCGCGCGGCGTGTGCGCGACTTCGGGATGAAATTGCAATCCGTAAAGCTTCCGTTGTCGATCTTCGACCGCAGCAAAATCGGAACTCTCTGTCCGCCCGGCCGCGAGAAAACCTTTCGGTAGGGCCGTTACTTCATCGCCGTGACTGTTCCAAACATCGAGTTGATTGCCGAGTCCATCGAATAACTGCGAACCGTTGGTGATATGTAACATTCCCGCGCCGTACTCGCGCCGTCCGGTGAAGACGACCTGGCCCCCGAGATGATGCGCCATCTGCATCAATCCGTAACAAATTCCGAGCACTGGAATGCCTAACGAAAAGGTTTCCGGATCAATCTGGGGCGCGCCTTTGTCGTAAACGCTGGCCGGACCACCGGAAAGAATGATTCCATTTGGATTAAGATTTTTGATCTCCGCGGCGGGAAGATCGAAATGAACTACTTCGGAATAGACTTGGAGCTCGCGAATGCGGCGCGCAATGACCTGGGTGTATTGCGATCCGAAATCGAGAATAAGAATCTTTGAATGTTTCGGGGGCGCGGCTGTTTTCATTCGCTAGGGATGCGTTTGGGGAACGCCGTGCTCGCCGGCTGGATCGCCCGGGTCGCGTTGCTCAGGAACAAGTTGTCCCTGGCCGCTCACGCCGCGTTGCAATTGTGACTGCACTTCTTGACCGCTTCGTTGTTCGAGCGGATCGGCGCAACCACCGGCAAGCGCTGCGCAAGCGATCGCGAGCAGGATCGATAAGGGCCTCATCCGCTCATTTTAGGAAACAACGACTTGATTGCAAATTGGCAGCTAACGATTTCCAATCGAGGGAATGATCGATTCGGAGCTTTTGCTGCAAGGTTATCGACTGGGCGTTTTTCCGATGGCGATGGACGACGATTCGATTGCCTGGTTTTCGCCCGATCCCCGCGCGATTATTCCACTCGACGACTTTCATGTGCCGCACGCACTTCGACGCGTTGCCCGGAAGAGTATTTTCGAGATCAAGATCGACAGTCGCTTCGGCGAAGTGATTCGCGCCTGCGCCGAGCGAAAAGACACCTGGATCAATCGCGAAATCATCGAGAGCTACCAGGGCTTGCACGAACTCGGCTACGCGCACTCAGTCGAAGCCTGGAACAAGAATAAACTTGTCGGCGGTCTGTACGGCGTTGCCGTCGGCGGCGCGTTTTTTGGCGAATCAATGTTTCACCGTGTGACCGACGCGTCGAAGATCGCGCTGGTCGCGTTGGTCGAACGCCTGCGCGCGCGCAAATTCATATTACTCGACACGCAATGGGTCACGCCGCATCTGGAGCAATTCGGCGCGATCGAAATTTCACGAGACTATTATTTGAAATTGTTGCGGCACGCAGTGGAATTGCCTCGCAAATTCTAGGCGCGTTTGAGCGTTCTCTTCTTTAGTAACGGTTCGCACCGTCGGCCGGTTCGATTCCGCCGCTCGCCATTTTGCCCGAATCGGCCAAGAATTACCGGATGCCGCAGCCAGCCCGCCTTCCGCGCAAACCGAATCTGGTTTTCTTTCTGCCTGACCAGCAGCGCGCTGACACGCTCGCGTGCTGCGGAAATCCGAGGGTCCATGCGCCGAATCTGAACAGTCTCGCCGCGGAATCGACGGTTTTTAGCCATGCATACGTGACACAGCCGGTCTGCGCGCCGTCGCGCGCTTCACTGCTGACTGGCGTGTGGCCGCATATTAGCGGTTGCACAAATAATGGGTTCCCACCCGACTCGCGCATTCATTTTTTGCCACAGTTGCTGGGCGATTCCGATTATCGAACAGCCTACATTGGCAAGTGGCATCTCGGGAAGCCGGGACCGAAGGCACATGGCTTCGAGGAATTCGTATCGGTCGAGCGTGTGAGCGATTACAGCAATTTCCTGCTTGAGAACGGGCTGAAGCCCGACCACGAGAGCGGCGGGTTCTCGGCGCTGACGATCAGCAATCTACCGATCGAACTGTCGCAGCCGAAATTTGTGGAGAGGCATGCATGCGACTTCATTCAGGGCAATGCGCGATCGCCGTTTCTGCTGGTGGTCTCATTTGTCGAGCCTCACTCGCCTTACAACAGCCCCTTCAACGACGAGCACGCGCTCGAGCAGATAGACGTCGATCCTAGCGCGACGGTCCCGCTCAGTGAAGATGTTCCGCTGCGTTATCGGTTGACGCGCGAATGGCAGCAGGACCGAGCGGCTCGAGATGGCACCGGAAAAATCCGGCGCTTTAATTTTGGGCTGACGCTCGAGGAGTATCGCGACATCAGGCAAAGGTATTTCGGCCTCGTCACTTTCGTAGATCAAAGCATCGGCGCGATCCTGGCGAGTGTTGAAAACACGGGACTGCGCGAGGACACCCTCATCGTCCACACCAGTGATCATGGGGATCTGCTCGGCGCGCACCAACTGTTTGGCAAAGGCGTTATGTTTGAGGAAGCCGTGCGTGTTCCCTGCCTGGTGCGTGCTCCGGGACAGACGCGCGGTCGAGTCATCTCGCAGCCGTTGAGTCATATTGATTTTGTTCCGACAGTGCTGGAGTTGCTCGGTTCGCCGCCGGCGGCGCAATGCGCAGGAAAAAGCCGGGCTGCGCTGGTCCGAGGCGAGACCATGCCGGTGGAAAGCGTCTTCATGGAATGGGCGCCCTACCGCAAAGTTGATAAGCGGATCAAAATGGACAGCTCACTGGCGCCGCGCGAGAAAGTGGAGCGCGCCGCCAAAGAATCAACGCGCGCAGTGATTACTCCCGACGGATGGAAGCTTTGCCTGCGGGACAAGGATTTGAACGAGCTCTACAATTTAAGGGACGATCCAGTCGAAATTCGCAACCTTTATGGGAGCGCGCCTGGTTCCGTGATAGCCGGCTGTGCAGAACAGATCTCACGCTGGCAAGAATCAACGTCTGATAAGCTCGACCTTTCGACCAACAAGTAGCTCATTTCTGGAGAAATCAGTAAGTTCGTAGTTGGTACAAACTATTTTAGGTAAAGTTGCTATGTTGCCGAACGGCTTCTACAAGAGTCTTGAAGGAGTGGATGAGGTTGAGATTGAGTTCATCTGCTATGGTGTTCCGCGCTCCGGCAGCACGCTGGTGTATCAGCTAATCAGCGGCATATATCCTCAAGGAGTAGTCAAAACCCATCGATATTGTTCGCAGCGCGCCAAGACAACCGCATCGTATCGCGATTTCCGGGACGTGGTTGTGTCGCTTTGGAGAAGGAGCAAGGGTGGGAAGGCACATCAGCAGATGAGCGACGCCGAGGTCGAAAAATATGCAATGTTGTGCCAAGCGCGAGTGAGAGAGTTGGACCGGTACTTGGAACGCGGCGGCATTTGCCTGCTTCGCTATGAAGATTTCGTGGATAATCCGGCGTTCATTTTCGAAGCGATCGAGAAGACTTTCGGGATTCTTGTCGATTCGCAAAAAGTTGACGAGCTTGTGCGACAGCATTCGCTCGAAAAGAACAGAGAAGTCGCGCGTCGTCTTCGCGGATTTAAGGAAGTCGATTCAGCTACTCAGATTCACGGCGACCACATCTACCAGGCCGAGGTGGGAGGCTGGCGCAAATTCGTCAAGGATCGCACCGCGGAACGGCTTGAGCTTCTCTTGCGGGCCCCACTGACTCGATACGGCTACCTAGACTGAGTTGTAATCGATTGCCCCTGCAACTTGCCGAGTGTGACGTATTTGTCGTTAGGCTTTCGAAACCATTTCGGGAGCTCGATCTTCGTTCTTTTGATACTCTCGTAACAGTTCCGGTTGATGGTGCCCTTGTGCGTACTCTCGCCGAAAATGGCGAAGTTTTCCCTGGTAACGAACAATCGATGCTCGGGCAGCTTCGGCACTTGGTCCTTGAGTGTATCCATTAACTTGGCTGAGGCGATGCGCTCCGGCATCTGCGAAAACAAAAAGCGCAGCACCTTCACTCTGAGGAATTGATGGATCCAAATCTGGTGCCAGCCTTTGCGCTCCAGATAAACGTCGCCGAACGAATTAATCTTTGGCTGCAGGTGCAATGTCGCCTCTGGTCGACGCAGGAGCGCTTTACAACGGCAAAAGAGTAGGCCGCTCATGTCAGCTGAGCGCACGATATCCGAAACAAGATCGACAATCTTATCTACTACCAGCTCAATCGGATATTTATCGTCCGGACACCAGTAAATCCACTCTTCGTCGTCCAGACCAGCGAGAGTTTGGAGGACTGTGGCGCGAATTTCCGCCGGCGTTTGCACGTACTCCGCTCGATTGCCGGGCGCCCCCTGGAGATTCTGATACGGAACGCGAAAGACAAATGGATGATCCGGCCAGAGCTTTTCGTACTGCAGGATCATATGCTCGGTTACCGCCCGGTAGCGGTCGCAAGTCAAAACAATCGCCTTCATCAGCGCGCGCGAAATTTTTGCAGTCTAGGTCGGCGCCGTGTGCTGTCCATGGTTCATTGTGCATCGCCACGGCGACACTTGCTCAGCAATCGGAATCCGGCATAGTGAACGCCCGACTCCTGCGCGGGTGATGTCCGATCTTCCGCATGCGGCTGGGTAGCTCAGTTGGCAGAGCAGTGGACTGAAAATCCACGTGTCGGCGGTTCGATTCCGCCCCCAGCCACATTCACCCCTGACGTTCGTGCTGGTCCTCAAGGGTATGTCTACTGTTTAAATGAAATACGAATGGAAAGATGCGGGCGAGGAATGGTCGGCGCCGTGGGGAACTTCGGCGGCGCAGTGGAAGCACGCTATTCTACCGCGCATCCGCCATTACTTGCCGACCCAAACCATCTTGGAAATCGCGCCCGGTTTCGGTCGATGGACTCACTATCTGAAAGATTATTGCCGTGAGCTCTGGATCGTCGATCGGATTGGCGAGTGTATCGAAGCGTGCCGTCAACGGTTTGCGTCCGATTCATATGTCCACTGTTATCTCAACGACGGTCGATCGCTTCCCATGATTCCCGATGCTTCAGTCGATTTCGTGTTCAGTTTCGATTCTCTTGTCCACACCAAACGAGACGTGGTCGAAGCGTATCTGTGCGAATTGGGGACTAAGTTGAAAATCGGCGGAGAAGGATTCGTTCACCATTCCAATTTCGGCGAATACGCCAACTCCTTCCGCGAGCGAATTCCGCAGGCACTGGCAAAGCCGCTAATCAAAGCGAAGATTTTTGATTGGGCGCATCATCGCAGCCCGGATATGACTGCCGAGTTGTTTCGCGCACTCTGCGCGAAGCACAGCTTGCATTGTCTCAGCCAGGAATTGGTTAACTGGCGCGGACGGCGCTTAATCGATTGCTTTTCGGTGATCATCCGAAGCGACACATCCGGGCAAACCCCTACGCGGATCGTTCGAAACCGAAACTTCATGCGCGAAGCCGCAGAAATCCGCGCCAAGTCGTGAGTTATTCGGTTCGCAACGCGGTGATCGGATTCACGTAGGTCGCGCGGCGCGCAGGGAGAAAGCAAGCGAGCAGGGCGGCGCTGGCGAGCAGGAGACTTGAAGTGATCAGCGCGAACGGATCGGCCGGGCTGACTCCGTAGAGGATCTGGGAAAGCACTCGGCCGGCGGCCAAAGAAAGCAGAAGCCCCGCCAACACGGCGACCGCGGTTTGCAGCGCGCCCTGGCGCATGATCAACGCGAAGACATCTTTGCGATGTGCGCCGAGCGCCATTCGAATGCCGATCTCCCGTGTGCGGCAAGCGACGGCGTAGGCCTTAACTCCGTAAACTCCAACGACCGCAAGGAGAAGTGCGATGACACCAAAAGCGCCGAAGAGCGTCGCGCCGAGCTTAACGATCCAAAGGCCCACGCTTCTATCCATCAAATCAACCCACGGCTCGATTCCGAGAATCGGCAGGTCCGGATCGATTTCGCGCAAAGTCGAGCGCATAGCTGGAATCATTCCAATGACCGCCTGCCGGTCTCGAGTATTGAGGCGCACATGCAGGACGACGTCGCCACTGTAGCCTTGGGCGAATGGAACAAACAATCGCGCGAGGGGCGTATCATTCTGCACATCGTGGCGATGCGTGCCGACGACTCCAATAACTTCCATGTCGTTAGGCGAGCCATCTTTCGGTGGAACGGTGTAGCGAACGTGTTGGCCGATCGCGTCCTCGTTCGGGAAAAGTTTCTTCGCCATCTCTTCATCGATGATAGCGACGCGCCGCCCAGCCTTGTCTTCGCATTCGGCCTGGGTGAAATCGCGGCCGCGCAAGAGTTTCACGCCGATCGCATCGAAATATCCCGGCGTGCTCGCGGTATAGAGCGCGGTTGCACCCGGATCGGGGGCTTTCGGATCGTTCGACAACGTTGCCCGTGTCGACATAATACGGCGCGTGTTGGTGAAATTGTTGTAGGGCAACATTGTTGCGACGCCTACCGCGGTAACCCCGGGTAGTTCGCGAGCGCGCTGTGCAATATTAAAGATTTCACGTCGCGCATCAGTTGCTTCCTTCTTGATTAGAGTGAAATCCATTTCGGTGATCAGGTCGCCGGCGGCAATGAAACCAGGATTCAAACCCGCGGCCTTGAGGGCGCCGCGGAAAAACAATCCGGCCGCGAACAGCAGCATGAGGGACAGCGCTATCTGCGCCATGACTGAAATGTGGCGCGGCGCGAAGAAACGACTGAGGCGCCCAATGCGCGCAGGTTCGCCGACCTGTTGTTTGAGATCATTCACCAGATCGGCCTTGGTCGCTTTGAGCGCGGGCCCAAGACTGAAAAGCGCGGTCGCGAGCAGGCAAAACAAAAACGTGACCACGAGCACGGAGGCGTTCGGGGCAAGATCGACAATAAACGAGAAGTTCACGTTGTTGAGCAAACTGGCGAGCGAGTGGAGCAGGAGATTGTTGCACCAAACGCTGAGAATGAGTCCGACCACACCACCACAGACCGCGAGCAACAACCCTTCACAAAGCAATTGACGCACGATCCGCCAGCGTGAAGCGCCGACCGCAAGCCGAACCGCGATTTCCTTGGAGCGTGAGGTTCCGCGCGCAAGCAGCATATTGGCGAGATTCAAACAGGCGATGAGCAACACGGCGCCAGCCATCGCCATTAGCAGCGTGCCGATCAAAGCGATCGGGCCGTCGTCCTCAGGGGATGTGCTCAAGCTGAACCGCGATGGTTTTTGAATTTGCACTTCGCGCACGAACTCAGCATCGGCCGCTTGCATGGCATTGAAGCGTTGCGACAACACCGGTAATCGCGACTTGGCCGACTGGATCGTCAGACCCGGGCGCATCCGTCCTACGAGATTGAGCGCGTAATTTTTCGGGTTCTCCAAATCGTGCATCGTCTCGGAGTCGCCAAATGCGGACCCGAGCTGCGATCGAATTCCAAGGGGTACCCAAATGTCGGGCGCGATCAACGCGCTCGCGCCGCTGAATCCCTCCGGCGAAATGCCGATCACGTTGTATGGCTGGCCGTTGATCTGAAGCGTGCTGTCGACAAAATCATTGCGCCCGCCCATTCGTTTCCAAAATCCATAGCTCGCGACCACGACCGCGAGGTTAGCGTTCGGTCGCGCTTCCTCGGCGGTGTAAAACCTTCCCCGAAACGGCTTCACTCCCATCAGCGAGAAATAATTTTCCGAAGTCAGAAAGGCGAAGCTGCGTCGCATTTCATGATCCCGGCCAATCCCGGCGACCGCGAACTCGAGCGCGGCAAGATCGACAAACAGATCGCCACCGTTCTCGCGCAACTCGCGGAATTCGTTGTAGGAAAATTGGCGATAATCGTGGTTCGCATTTTGGCGACAGTTGAAGACATTGACCACTTCCTGCGGCCGCAGCGGCACCATCGGATGCAGCACCACGCTGTTGATGAGGGCGAAAATCGCGGAGTTTACTCCAATCGCGAGCGCCAGTGTTACTACTGCTACTGCCGTGAATCCTGGCGACTTGAGAAGCTGACGGAAAGCAAACTTGAAATCCTGAATCATGAGAACCTCGGGTTGTTTTCACTGAGATGCAGACCGGATCTGCTTTGGATTCAACCATCTCGGCCATTTGAAAATATTTCTCGTCAGCTGAAAGATTTTCGCTTCGACTTCGTATTCCTAATTAAACCTTCGACTTATGCCTGAAGCGTCGCCCACAGCTCCGCCGCCGTTACCGAAATCGCAGCCTTCCTTTGGAAAGCGTCATAGCACGATCATCAAGCTGCTCGGAGTTGGCGCACTGGTGCTGATTCTCTTAATTCCGCTAACGATGATCACCGGCGTGTTGAACGATCGGTTGCAACGCCGCAACGAAGCCGTGACCGAAATCACTTCGTCGTGGGGGAAAGAACAAAGTGTGATCGGTCCGGTGCTCGGGATTCCGTATCAATACAAATTTAAGGCGGTAAAGGAAATGCCGGCGCCCGATGGGAAGATGGAGCGTCGAGAAGTGGAAGAGACCGCGATCGCAAATGCGTATTTCCTTCCTGAAATGTTGACCCTGAACGGTGATGCGCAGACGCAAATGCTGCACCGGGGGATTTACGGCGCGGCAGTTTTTCGCGCTCAAGTAAAGCTTTCTGGAAGATTTGCACCGCCTGATTTCGGCGCACTCAAGATTGACATCAAGGACGTGCAATGGAAAGACGCCTTCGTCACGATCGCGGTGAATGATTTGCGCGGAACGCGCGAGGGGATAGTGCTCGATTGGGGCGGAACAAAGCGGCCGCTTCTCCCGGGATCGCAGGTGCCCGGTTATACGACTGGCGCAACCGCGCCTCTCGGTGGCGACAAACCGATCGGCGCTCCGGTTGAATTCTCAATACCGCTCGATTTTAACGGGAGCGAAGGAATTTACTTCGCGCCGTTCGGCGTCCAAAACGAAGCGACGCTAAAATCGAACTGGCCGGATCCGGCATTTCGGGGTGCATTCTTGCCGGCCGAACGTTCGGTGCGTGCGGATGGCTTTGACCCGAAATGGAAAATTTCCTATTACGGTCGCAATTATCCGCAAGCGTGGACGAGCCGTAATGAAACGAACGGTTCACCACCAACGCGGTTTCGGAGTCACTTTTCGGCGCGCAGTTTTTGTCGATCTTGGACGCGTATCGATACGTCGAGCGCTCCATTAAATACGGCGTGCTCTTTCTTGTCCTCGTGTTCACGACATTTTTTCTCTTCGAAGTCACTGCCCGGCAGAAGATTCATCCGTTCCAATATCTGATGGTCGGCGCCGCTCTTTGCTTGTTTTATCTGCTGCTGCTGTCGATTTCCGAATTTATCGGATTTGGTTATGCCTATCTGATCGCGGCGGTCGCATCGACCATCTTGATCACGTGGTATTGCCGATTCTTCCTCGGCGGCGGAGTCCGAACACTGATGATCGGCGCCGGGTTAGCGGGCGTTTACACGTTTCTCTACATCACTTTGCGGCAACAAGATTACGCGTTGCTCATGGGCGCCATCGCGCTTTTCATCGTGCTCGCAGCAGTGATGTACGTGACGCGCAAAGTCGATTGGTACGCGCGTGACTCGGGTTAGCAGCAATTGAAACGAAAATCAGAGCGACTGGACGCTCTTGAGCATCTCGTTGAAAGAGTTGTAAAGCTCGCGGTGCTCGGTCACGCCCCGCCGAAGAACCGGTTTCAAATTGGCCAGGTCGGCGATATTGATGACTTGATCGACGCTGTGCACGAACGCGCTCATCGCGTCGTTGGTGGCCAAACGTTGACTGAGCAGGACAACGAAATGTTGACGCCGCTGCGTGTCCGGGCGTCGGGTCAATTCCGCCAGAATTGGATTCGTTTGCAGAGTTGAGCCCTTGAAATTTTCGTAAACAACAACCACGTCGTAATTGTAAGTCTTCAGTTTGAGCAAGACGTCTTCTTCAAACAAACCGAGATGGACCTTGTAGGTCATGTCGATGAGCTGCGGCACGACGACCTTCTGATATTGCTGATGATCGACGCAGACCAAGGCAGTATTGTCGCCCAGATCGAAAAATGGTGCTTCGTGTTCCTGTTCGCTGAACATAAATTAACGAAATGCGTTTTCGGGAAGGTCGAGACGCAACCCCGAATCGAGATCGGCATCGATTCCGCGCGCTTTTTGAATCAAATCGATGCCGCGAGTAATTCTGCCTTTTCGTGAAGCAAACAGTCTGGCCGTTTCTTCGGTGATCAGATCCTGCTCATAAGCGCGAAGGATCGATTGATCGAATGTCATCCAGCCAAACGGCGAACTGGCTTCGATGATTTCGTAGAAGCTGCGGTGCTCGCCCTCTCCGAGGGCAACCGCCTCCTGCGTACGTAAATTGTGACCCATGATCTCGGTCAGGAGTTGGCGGCCACCGCCAACCTTTGGGGCGAGGCGCTGGCTGACGATGTAACGAAGCGAATCCGCCAAACGAATTCGCAGTTGTTGCTCTTCGCCTAGCGAAAATAAACCCAGGATACGATTGATCGATTGGCCGGCGTCGACCGTGTGAAGCGTGCTCAACACCAGGTGACCGGTTTCGGACGCCATTATGGCAATTTCGACCGTGGCGCGGTCGCGCATTTCGCCGACGAGAATGACTTTTGGCGCCTGACGCAAAGCGGCGCGCAATCCTGTGGGATAATTATTAAAATCGTGTCCGAGTTCGCGCTGATTGAAGGTGGCTTTGCTCTTTGGGTGAACGTACTCG
>CATPAT010000097.1 GCA_955652155.1 uncultured Chthoniobacterales bacterium
GCCGTTATCGCATATATTCTGGCGGTGCGCGCAACAGAACGGTGATTTGTTTGCGCGATTCCAGTTGAACCTCGCGGCAAGCTTTCCACCTTAACCAGATGCTTACGTTCACTTTGCGTTTTCTATTTTCGGCGGCGCTCGTTTCCATTTGCTTAACCACCTTTGCGGTTAGTCCACCGCCGAAAGAGGGCGGCCAAACGCCGTCGCCCCCGAAATCGTCCATTGCGACGCCGAAACCGACTCCGGCCGGCGCGATCGACGAAAAACTTTTCAGCGGCATGCAGTGGCGCCAGATCGGACCGTTTCGCGGCGGACGCGCCCTCGCTATTGAAGGCGTTCCTGGCGAACCGGACACTTATTACTTCGGCGCCGTTGCCGGCGGCGTTTGGAAAACAACTGACGGCGGCCAGAATTGGACTCCGCTGTTCGACAAGGAAGATATCTCGTCGATCGGCGCGATCGCGGTCGGGCCTTCGGATCACAATGTCGTTTACACCGGCACGGGCGAGGCGGCAATTCGCGGCAACACCACTTACGGAACCGGCATTTACAAATCAATCGACGCGGGCAAGACCTGGAAAAATGTCGGACTAAAAGACAGCCGCCAAATCGGCGCGCTGATTGTCGACCCAAGAAACGCGGACGTGCTGCTGGTGGCTGCGCTTGGGCACGCGTTCGGTCCGAATCCGGAGCGCGGAATTTTTAGGACGGCCGACGGCGGTAAAACGTGGACGAAAGTTTTGAGCAAAGATGAAAACACCGGCGGGATCGACGTTGTGTTCGATCCGCACAATCCGAACATTGTTTTCGCGTCGCTCTGGCAAGCGCGACGGCAGCCGTGGTTTTTTTCCAGCGGCGGAACGGGCAGCGGTTTGTATCGCTCGGAAGACAATGGCGTGACTTGGAAACATTTGGAAGGCAACGGTCTTCCCGAAGGAATTTTGGGCAAAATCGGCGTCGCGGTTTCGGGCGCGGACTCAAATCGTGTTTACGCGATCATCGAAGCGAAAGAAGGCGGCTTGTTCCGCTCGGATGATGCCGGACAAAAATGGACGCGCGTAAATGACGACGGCCGGTTTCGCCAGCGCGCGTGGTACTTCTCCAAAGTCTACGCCGATCCGAAATCCGCCGACACGGTTTATCTTTTAAACACCGGCGCATTCAGATCGGTCGACGGCGGGAAGACGTTTAATTTGCTTCCGGCGCGACACGGGGATCACCACGGACTCTGGATCGATCCGCAAAATCCGAATCGGATCGGCAATGCGAACGACGGCGGCGTCAGCGTCTCGATCGACGGCGGAAAAAGCTGGACCACGCAAAATAATCAGCCGACCGCGCAATTTTATCACGTCGCAGTCGACAACGCGTTTCCGTATCACATTTACGGCGCACAGCAGGACAACTCGAACGTGGGTATCGCGAGCCGAACCGATTCGGGGGTGATCGGCCGCGAGAACTGGTTTCAGGCTGGCGGCGGTGAGTGCGGGTTCGTCGTACCGGATCCGCGCGATTGGCACATCATTTATTCAAACAGCGAAGGCTACATCGCTCGCTATAACAAAAACACCGAAGACGATCAGGACGTCAGTCCTCTGCCGTTGGACAATTCCGGGCACGGCGCGGTCGATCTCAATCACCGTTTTCAGTGGGTGTCGCCGTTATTGCTTTCGCCACACAATCCCGACGTGATCTACACCGCGGCCGAATGCGTCTTTAAATCGAGCGATCACGGCCAGAGCTGGACACAGATCAGCGGGGACTTAACCAAGAACGACAAAACCAAGCAGCAGCCAAGCGGCGGACCACTGACGAACGACATCACCTCGGTTGAATATTATGACACGATTTTCGCGTTAACCGAGTCGCCGGTGGATAGAGGCACGCTTTGGGCCGGAACGGACGACGGACTCATTCACGTTTCGACAGATGACGGTGCGCATTGGAGCAACGTGACGCCGAAAATGCCGGAATGGAGCACAGTCGATTTGATCGAGGCATCGCCCTACGCCGGCAAGACGGCTTATGCCGCGATCGATCGACACAAACTCGACGACTTCAAACCTTACATCTTCAAGACGACCGACTTGGGCAAAACATGGAGCTCGATCGTTAATGGAATTCCGGACGGCGCGTATGTGCACGCGGTCCGTGAAGATCCGAAAAAGAGCGGACTGCTTTACGCCGGGACGGAACTTGGGGTTTACGTTTCGTTCGATGCCGGAGCGCACTGGCAACCGTTGCAGTTAAATCTTCCGCGATCGCCGATTCACGACTTAGTCGTTAAAGACGACGATCTGGTGGTGGCGACGCATGGGCGATCGTTTTGGGTGCTGGATAATATTACGCCGCTTCGGCAGCTGAGTGCACCAGCGACAAATTCAGATTTCATTCTTTATCAACCGCAGACTGCATTGCGCTTGCATTACCCCGAGGAATTCGACAAACGCCAACCGGTCGGTGACAATCCGCCGGCAGGCGCAATGATTGATTACTATTTCAAGACTGCGCCGAAAGATGAAGTCACGCTCGATATTCTCGACGGACAGGGAAAAGTCGTCCGGCATCTGTCGAGCAAAGAGAAAAAGGAAGGCGAACAACCGCCGGAATGGCCGGACCGGGTGGAGCGCGTCAAAACAATTCCCGCGAATGAAGGAATGAACCGGTTCGCATGGGATATTCGTTACAACGATCCGATCCAGACGCCGGGCGCGTTCTATGGCGGAACGGGTCCGAAAGGTCCGATCGCTTTGCCCGGCGACTACCAGGTGAAGCTGACGGTCGCGGGCAAATCACAGACAGTACCGTTGAAATTAATGATCGATCCGCGCAACAAAGGCGCGGACGCTGCGCTGCAAAAACAATTCGCGCTCTCGACGCAGGTGACCAATCGCATTTCGCAGCTGCACCAGGCGATCAATGAGATTCGCGATCTCAAAGCCCAGATCAAGACTCTCCATTTTCGTTTCGGCGACGATGAAAAGCTCAAACCGGCGCTCGCGGCCGCGGACGATCTCGATCACAAAATGTCCGACGTCGAAAAGGAACTGATTCAGGTAAACATGAAAGGCTCAGAGGGAAATCTGGCATTCCCGAGCGTGTTGAACGAGCGCTTCGATTCGTTCAGCCATTTCATTGACGCAGGCGACAGCACCGAACCAACCAAGTCCCAGCTCGAGGTGTTTCAAACACTGGACAAACAGCTCGATGAGCAATTGGCGAAATGGTCGCAACTCAAATCCCAGGACGTGGTGAAAGTCAGCGATATGATCAAACAGGCGAATTTACCGGCGCTCATTATCACGCCGCCGAAAACCGAGACTCCGAAAGAAACGAAGTCGTCCTAATTTTTATCGACGCTATATTTGCCGGGTCCGATAAAGAGCAGGCTCAATAGTAGAATCGTCATTTCGAATGCCGGCAGACGGACAAAGAAATCGCCGCGACTGTGAATGACCGCGACCATGTGAACAATTGTCACAGCGAGGGCAAACAACACGCCCACGCGAAAAAACAAGCCCAGGATCATCAGGATTCCGCCTGCGCATCCAAGAATCGCGCCGACGAATCCCCAGAATTCGTAATGCGAATGAAAGTCGAGATTGCGCATGGCTGAGCCGAAATGCTCCCAGCTATCGGCGCCACTCCACAAAATCGGCGCGATGAGGATGATGAAGACCAATCCCACACTGGCGCGGAACAACAACAAGCCAGTCTCGCGATACCTGCTTAGAAATTGCAATACTGCCATTGGCGCGAACTGTGGTTGAGTCGCATCGGAATTTCAATTCATAGTTCGTTATGACAAAGATCGACAAGGCGGTCTTGCTCGCGGCGGGCCGCGGGACGCGCATGCGCGAGATGACGGCCGAGCTCCCGAAACCGATGCTCGAAGTACGCGGCAAACCGGTTTTGCAACACATCGTTGAAGGTTTGCGCGACGCAGGTGTTCGAAACTTTCTTGTCGTCGTCGGTTATCGCGCAGACGCGGTGCAGAATTTCTTCGGAGACGGCTCTCGCTACCGGATCGACATCCAATATGCGACGCAAGTTGCGCAAGACGGGACCGGTCGCGTGGTCGATCTGGCGCGGGATTTCGCGAGCGATTCTGCATTTGTTCTCGCCTACGGCGACATTTTGGTCGACCCGGCAAACTACGAACGCGTTCTCGAGCTTGGGGATGATGTCGAAGCTTTCATCAGTGTGATCCGTGGCGAGGACGGGAGCAAAGGCGGCGCCGTTTTTCTGAACAACAAATTTGAGCTGGTCGATCTTCGTGAAAAATCGAAACCGGGCGAAGCAACGAGCGCGTGGTACAACGCCGGTCTTTACGCGTTTCGACCGAGCATTTTCAATTTCACCGCCAAATTGAAACCCTCACCACGCGGCGAATACGAACTCACCGACGCGATCCGCGAGCTCGCGCAATCGGGCAAGAAAGTGCAGGCGC
>CATPAT010000098.1 GCA_955652155.1 uncultured Chthoniobacterales bacterium
CGGAAAAATTCGGCCCGTGGCGCCCAGTTCTTGTGTTGCGCGAAATAAAGCGCGCTATTCTGTGTTACCGTTGGTTCCATCATAACGTTGATCCCTTGTTGTGTTATTGCCACTATCTGCGCCGCCACTCTGGTGCTGTCGGCAATAGTGGTTTCTGATTTCATGTTCGCTTTTCACGCAATGACCGGTTTTAAATTAATGCGAAGCAATCGACCGAAGACTCGTAAGGCGCTGCGTTTGAAAGGTTTCCGATATCATTAGTTGTCGGGATAGGTGCGCTTGTCCTAAACTCGCTAAGCCCACGGAGCCATACAGTTATGCAAACGACCGCCAAAATTCTCGTCGCCGCGATGGGATTCACTCAGGGCGGTTACCCGAGAGCAACAGTTCCAGCGCGCTGTGGAAGCTCAGTTGGCTTTCCGCGCCGCCACTTTCTAGTTTCTAAACAATTCCTGCAACTCGGCGTAGGACGCGGCGTTCGACAGTTCGTCGAAGGTCCCCTGCTCCATTAATTCCTTGGCCGAGCGAATGAAACCACCCCACCCCGCGCGTGCGAAAGCGCCGCCGACGCTGACCCGGCGCGCGCCTAACGACTCCGCGTCTTCCATGGTCAGACCGATCGCACCGCCGATGAGAATGTTCGACGGTTTCGGCGCGATGCACTCAACGATTGCTTTGATTTGGTCGCGTTCTTTGAATCCAGGCGCGTACAGACAATCCGCGCCCGCTTCGGAATAAGCCACGAGGCGTTTGATTACTTGATCGACCTTTTCGCGACCGACGAGAAACCCCTCCGCGCGTCCGACGAGCAATACTCCTGTACCATGGAGCGCTTCGCGGACAGCGTGGATTCGTTCAACGGCAAGATTCAAATCGTAGATTGGGCTCTCCTGGCGGTCGGCTGCGTCTTCGATCGACAGACCGGCGACTCCGGTTTCGGCGCACAGTCGCGCGTTTTCTGCGCACCAATTTGGATCGTCGGCATAACCGTTTTCGAAATCGGCGTTTACCGGAATGTCAGTGGCTTCGACCAATTCCTTGATGTGCGCGAGCATATCGTCGCGTGTGACCGCGCCGTCAGACAATCCGCGCGAGAACGCGAAACCGGCAGACGTGGTCGCGATCGCCTTGAAACCCAAATGCTGCAGATATTTGGCGGTGCCGATGTCCCACGGATTCGGAATCGCAAAACAGCCTCGCTGATGAAGCTCGCTAAAGGTTGTTCTCCGTTCAGCAATTGTAGGCATTGCCCAATGTCGCGCTGTCCCTGACGAGTAAAACTCCGCTTTGTCTCCTACATCTTGTCGTAAAAGGCCTTGCCGCTGAACTTCTTGCCGTTCGCACCCCTGCCCCGGATCGTCACCGTGCGCGATTTGCCATCCTTCGCGACCGTGATCGTCCCAGACCACAGCAGTTTTCCATCTTTCAACGCTTGGATGGCGTTGGTGTGATCATTTATGACTCTGTAGCCAACGGAGTTGTAGGCCAGGTTGCCTTTGATTGGATAGGCTTTCCCGTCAAACTTCCCAACCCAGACGCTATGCGTCGGTTTCCCATCCTTATCTGCCCCGTCAACTGTCACTTTGATTCTGTCCCCTTCCTCGGTGTAAACAACGTTGTTGTTCTTTCCCATCCCCGTCGGCAGCTTTGATTTCGCATTATTCAGCTTCCAGCTGCCGATCTGTGCGTTGGCTGCAAAACAGGCTGTTGCCGCCATGAAGGAAACGGCCACAGCTCCTACCGCGATTCGAGATTTGTTCATGCGCCGATTCCGGCAAAAATACGCTTTGAGGTCAACACGAATTCGCGCGCAACATCAACCGGACTGGCGGCGACAGGAAAATCATTGACTGACGGTCGAAATCCCGCCTCGATGGAGGCATGAAAATACGTCTCATTCTGATCGTTTGCTTGGTCGTGCTCCCAATAGCAGTTGTCTGTAACTTTCCGCCAAACGCCAAAGGCGCAGATGAACAAGCAGTTCGTGATGCGGATGCGGCATGGTCGAAAGCAGCCGGCGCGAAAGATTTCGACAAGACAGTGTCGTTTTACGCAGACGACGCGATGGTCCTGCCGCCAAATGAAGCCGCCGTCACGACCAAGGATGGCATTCGAAACCTTTGGAAAGGTTTGATTGATAGTGTGACGAGCGTGAGCTGGACGGCGACTCGCGTTGAAATGGCGAAGTCCGGTGACATGGCGTGTTTAACCGGAACCTACGAGATGACGATGAAAGACGGCAGCAAGGATCACGGTAAGTACTGCGAGGTTTGGGAAAAGAAGGCCGGAGCATGGAAGTGCGGCACTGACATGTTTAGTTCGGATCTGCCGGCGACACCTGCATCTTCACCGGAGCCTCCCGAGAAAAAGTAGGTCCGAGCCGGACGGGCGGTTAACAGAAGGTTGAGGCGTTGAGCGGTTTCATTGATCAGGAATCATGGACCGCTTGGAGCGAGCACATGCTGATGTATTTCAATCAGCCGGGCGTGAAAATGTGGTGGGAGTGGCGGAGAGGTAATTTAACCCGCGGTTCAAAACCTTTGTCGAATCATCACCCGTGCCAAAGGTGCCAACGATGGTCGAGATCATGCGCGGTTAAAGCTGGTATGCCGAGATTTCACCTTCGATGATTGCCTTATGCCGATCACCGCTTTCAACAGTTTCACCGACGGTCTCGATCCGAATCAAAGGAGCCGCGAACACTTCATTACTAACATCAACCTGGAAGATGAGCGTCTCTGGGTGCCTTACGCGAATGGTGTCTGGTTCCAACCCTGCTGCTTCAACGTCACGTCTGGAGGATTCAGTGTCGTTCTGAAAGGTCTCCCTGGCTCTATGGTGGGAACCCACTACCACGTTGGGACCGTGCATGGCTATACCATGCGTGGTCATTGGCGGTATCTAGAGCATGACTGGATTGCAAAGCCCGGGACTTACATCTTCGAACCCGCCGGCGAGGCTCACACGCTGGTGATCACGGAGGATTCACCTGAGCCGATGGTAACTTTGTTTGTGGTTGGAGGCGGTCTCATCTATCTGGACAAGGCGGTCAATGGCAGCGTTGCCGCCTACGAGGATGGCTTCACTCTTCTCGAGCTGACTCGGAAGTACTATCATGAGGCCGGTCTGGATGTGCGCCAGCTGGATCTGCTAGTGCGCTAAACGTCGTTTGATGCACATCGATTTCGGCAGCGCGCTTAATCTGGTTTCAACCGTCACGCTGATCGGCGCGCTTGTCTTCACCGGCTTGCAGGTGCGCGCCGCCAATCGCGCACGCCGCGAGCAAGCGGCGGTGACCGTGACTGAAACCGCCGCGTTGAGCGAGAATTCGGCCCGCTTCTTAGAATTGCTCAGCGAAATTCCGGAAGGCGCTTCCGCCACGGTCATCGAAAATTTCGATGCAGAAACGCGGCGCCAGATTTTTCTATTCGGACTACGGGTGGAAGTAATCGGTTACATGGTTTTTCACGGCTTGGTTGACGTTCACACCGTGAACGATCTTGCCGGTGGCGCGATCCTCAGTTTTTGGTCGCGTGCGAAAAACTGGTCCGTGGAAAGGCGGGAGCGCACCGGCCACGATGAATTTTTGGAATGGTGCGAATGGCTTGCGACTCAGATCGCCCAATATCGTAAAACGCGCCCTTACGTTCCGGCTTACGCGAGAGCCCGCGCGAAACTGGCGACATGAATGAAAACGCATGAAAGCGCTACGGCTCGCGGAGGCCGGGAAACCGCTGGAAGACGCAGACGTTGCCCTTCCTGAGATCGGGCCATCGGATGTTTTGATTCGAGTTGCAGCCTGCGGAATCTGTCACTCGGACGCGCACTATCGGGCCGGCATTTCGAAAATTGATCCTTTGCCGCTGACGCTTGGCCACGAAGTCGCCGGGCGTGTGGAACTTGTCGGGAAAGAAGTCGTTCACGTCGCACCCGGCGATCGCGTTTGTCTGCATTACCTGGTGAGCTGCGGACGCTGTGATTTTTGTCTTCGCGGTTTGGAACAGTTTTGTCCGAAAGGTCTAATGATCGGGAAACATCGCGATGGCGGATACGCCGAGTTTATCAAAGTTCCGGCAAGGAACGCGTTCGCGCTTCCGGAGGAGATTCCGTACGAGACCGGCGCGATCATGATGTGTTCGTCAGCCACCGCGCTGCGTGCTTTGAACAAGGCGCGGCTGAAACCTGGAGAGTCGGTCGCGATTTTCGGATTCGGAGGGTTGGGATTCTCGGCCCTGCAATTAGCGCGAGCTGTTGGTTGTGGCCAGATCTACGTCGTTGAAATCAATCCAGCCAAGCTGGCTTCAATCGAAACGCTTGGAGCTGTCGCGATCGATGCGAAATCAGGCGATCCGGTTGAACAAATCAAAGAAGCAACCGCCGGAGAAGGCGTCGATGTCTCGCTGGAGTTAGTCGGATCCGGCATAACCATGCATCAAGCGGTCCAATGTTTGGGCGTGCTCGGCCGCGCTGCGCTCGTCGGATTAACCGCAGAGTCGATGTCGATCTTTCCCTACGCCGACCTGATTAATAAAGAGGTCGAGATCATCGGCGTGTCGGATCATCTGGCAACGGAACTTTCGACGCTCATAGAATTAGCACGGAGCGGCAAACTTCGTTTTCCGCCAGAGGCGCTACGCGTTGTCGATCTTGCCGCCGGACAAATCAATGCGGCGCTCGACGCACTTCAGGATTCCATTGATCACGTCAGAACGGTAATTGTTCCCTCGAAATGATCTCGCACCTATGAACTGGGAAATGCTGGCAGCGTTCGGTCAATTGGCGGCGGTCTTTGTTGGGATCCCTTCCCTCATTTATCTCGCTGTCCAAATCAGAGAACAAACGAAGGAACGACGGCAGTCGGCGGTCAATGTTCTCACCGCGCAGTGGGGCGATCTGACATGCGCCCTGCACGATAGTGCGGAGCTCAGTGCAATTTTTCTTCGCGGCGTTCGATCTTTCGCCGATCTCGATCCTGTCTCGAAACTCAGGTTCAGCGCGTTCTTCAACCGTTTCTTAAACCACTTCGAAGCAATGTATTTCTCCTATTTGGACGGATTACTCACGGCATCGTCATGGGGTAAGATCGAGCGGACGATGAGCGATTTGATTGCCTATCCCGGAATACAACAATGGTGGAAGGAGCGGAGACATTGGCACACGGATGAGTTTGGCCACGTCGTCGACGCGATTATCGCCAAAGGCGATGAGCCCAAAGCGTACGCAACCTACAATCTCCGCGAGATTGTCGCGCCGGAAACACGCGCATGAACGATCTCGCTGAAATAACGGAGTTCGCAAAGCGCTATGCGAAAGCGTGGTGCAGCCAAAATCCTGAGAATGTGGCGGCGTTCTTCGCCGAGCGAGGTTCAATCAGCATTAACAACGGACCGCCCGCGGTCGGACGCGCGGCGATCGCGAAGGAAGCGGAAGCGTTCATGACAACATTTCCGGACATGATCGTGACGTTCGACAAACTGGAGCCGCGCGGAGATGCAGTCGCGTTTCATTGGACGTTGATCGGAACAAACATCGGACCTGGCGGCGCAGGAAATAAAGTTCGCATCAGCGGCTACGAACTCTGGAAGATCGACAATGGAGCCGGCGGGAGCCGAGCGACATGGACGGGAAAGCCCGAGAGGGTTGACGAGCAGGGAGGCGAGTCAATCAACGACGGTCTGATCGCAGAATCGAAAGGCCATTTCGACGCCGCGGATTACGAACGCCAGCTGAGTCAAAAGTGACGAGTGAAGAGATGCGGCCGGCACGGCCGCCTCTACAGCAAAGAACCGATAACAGAGAACAAATAACCAATCGCGAAAGAAGTCTTGACGCGACACGCGAATCCCGTCTTCATCTGCGCCATGAAATCTAAGACCACTTTAGTATCTCTCGCAGTTTGGCTTGCAGCAGGCGCGCTCTGCTTCGGAAGTTCGTTCGATGGCACTTGGAAATTGAACGCAAAGAAATCGCATCTCGGTCGCGACACGGGCCGAAATAATACAGTTGTTTACAAATCGATGTTCTTCGAAACCAAAGTCACGATCGACGGTGTCGATGCGAAGGGAAAACCAATGCACGACGAATGGACCGGTATGTTTGACGGAAAAGATCACCCGGTTACCGGCGATCCGGAATCGGACGCCCGCGCCTACAAGAAGATCGACGATCGCACGATGGAGTTCTGGGTTAGAAAAGGCGGAAAGGTCGTGGCGAGCGGCAAAATTGTGGTTGCGCCGGACGGCAAAAGCCGCGCGGTGACCACCACCGGGATGGGACCGAAGGGCAAGAAAATGACAAGCAAAGCGGTTTACGACAAAGTCGGATAGACCGGTTGAAGGGCCGAACAGTTGAGAGGTTGAGGCGTTGAGGTGGCGGCCGACCAGCCTTCGTCAAGGCGACGGCTTGGCAAGAACGGCCGCGGTTGCAGTTCACAATTTGCAAAACCTGCGATTTACCCTTGCAGGTTGTTTAAACCCGAATACGTTGGTGGCCCGCAGATAAGCGGTCCCGATGTGGTCGGGGTTGTTCTCCTCTGGCTCGAAGCGAGCCGACGCTGGTCAGGTTAATGACGAGGGTCGGATTTTGCTTTGTACCGGGAGGAGGATGTCGATCTTTGACAGTTTGGTTTTGGATTCGCGCACGACTGGATTTGTCCGCCTTCGTCACCGCAATTGCGGGACTACGGCGCGATGAAATCCGAAGCGGATTTCAAAATGCGATAAGTCAGCGAATATTGAATTGTGCGTTATCTGTCGATTTTCTTTGGAAAAAAGATTAGAGATCGGACGAACCCTGAACTTCTTTAGAAGTTCGGCCCCGAAGAAATTCGGGGCTGTGATCATATTGAAGTTTAGGTTTAAGAAGGTCAGATTTTGTCGGCCCCGTAGCGGGGTTCGACGCAAACTTTGGTCCCGCAACCGCGGGATCACCGTTTTTAACGGAGAGTTTGATTCTGGCTCAGAACGAACGCTGGCGGCGTGGATAAGACATGCAAGTCGAGCGGGATTTTCTTTGGTAGCAATACTGAGGAAAATTCAGCGGCGAACGGGTGCGTAACACGTGGGCAATCTGTCTTAAAGTGGGGGATAGCTCGGCGAAAGCCGAATTAATACCGCATGTGATCAGGGGCGACATCGCTCCGAAATCAAAGGTGGCGCAAGCTACCGCTTTTTGAGGGGCCCGCGGCCTATCAGCTTGTTGGTGAGGTAACGGCTCACCAAGGCTATGACGGGTAGCTGGTCTGAGAGGACGACCAG
>CATPAT010000099.1 GCA_955652155.1 uncultured Chthoniobacterales bacterium
TTCCACCACAAGCGCCATCCAGATGAGATGGGCGAAACGGAAATCAGTGCCTTTCTTAGTTATCTGGCGGTCGAGAAAAATGTTGCTGCGTCCACCCAAAACCAGGCCTTCAGCGCGTTGCTCTTTCTCTACCAACAAGTGCTCGATCGTAAGCTCGACTTCATCGATGACGTCCAGCGGGTGAAACGTCCGGCGAAGGTTCCGGTTGTTTTCACGCCCGAAGAAGCGCGCATCGTTCTGGATCAATTGCACGGCGAATACCGTCTAATGGCCGAACTTCTTTACGGTAGTGGCCTGCGATTAATGGAATGTCTGCGTTTGTGTGTTAAAGACATCGACTTCGGCTACGGCCACATCACCGTGCGCGACGGCAAAGGTCTGCGCGAACGGGTTACTCTCTTGCCGGAATCGCTACGCCGTCCCTTGCAATTGCATCTCGAGCAGGTGCAACAAACTCACCAACGCGACCTTGATGCCAATCATGGCCGCGTCTATCTCCCGTTCGCGATCGAGCGAAAATTTCCCAACGCTGCCCGTTCCTGGACGTGGCAATACGTTTTCCCTGCGAACAAACTTTCGACCGATCCCCGTTCGGGCGAGCGTCGCCGCCACCACGTTTCGGAGAAGAATCTTCAGAACGCTGTTAAAATGGCAATCAAACGGGCACGAATTCACAAAGCAGCTAGTTGCCATACATTTCGGCACAGCTTCGCGACGCATTTATTGGAAAACGGCTACGATATTCGTACAGTCCAGGAACTGCTGGGGCACAAAGATGTTTCCACCACGATGATTTACACTCACGTTTTGAATAAACCCGGGCTGGCCATTCGCAGCCCGCTGGACGACCAACGGCCGGCGAGGGGGCGGCATCCGACCCAGAGTTAGACGAAACTTTTTCGTCTAATTCTCGTTAGGTCTATGGGCATTCGCCGTATCATCTTGGCCGTTTTACTTATTGTGCTTGCGGTTACGGCAGGTGTGCTATCGATGCCGCTGCACCGGCCGTCCGAACTTGTTCGCTCCTGGTTACTCAAACAGGCTCCGCTTGGCTCGTCGTTTGGCGACGTGCAGGCACTCGTTGCGAGACATCAGTGGGCTTCGCAAGATGGCTGGGGTGGTGAGAGCTTTCGCAAAGTCAAAGGCGATCACTGGTTGCAAACCGAGCTTGGCGACTACCGCGGTTTTCCGATTCCGTTTGCATGTCACGCTCGCGCGATGTGGGGCTTCGAACATGAAAAGCTCCTCGATATTCGCGTAGATAAAAGCTGTGATACTCTGTGATAGACCTAACCAAGCGCTGGAGCTAACGGCGACCGTCGTGTAAACTCGCTTGGATGACGAAACCCTCCAGATCCCGTTTTCCGCTCGGCGCCAGTCGCCGCAGCTCAGCTTGTTCTCGTTAGGTCTTTCGTGCGCATGAGACAAAAAGCGGTTTTGTCGGGCGTTGCTATCTGCGCAGTCGCTGTCGCGGCGTTCTCAGCGCACGTCGCGACAGATCCGCTACGTCGGTCTAATACCGAAGTGCGTGAATGGCTGCTAAAGAAAGCGCCCCTCGGATCATCGTTTGAAGAAGTGAGAGCGCTCGCAATCAGAGATCACTGGACCATCACATTTGAAATGCCATTCAATGCGCCTTCGCCATTTCAAGGCGAGTGCTTTATTGGATACGAGGTAGGGCATTACGGCTTTGGACCGATGCATGTGCGCTCGAAGTGGCGCTTTGTGGATAATAAGCTCACTGACGTTCAGGTGGATAGAATCGGTGAAGGAATATAGCTACAGACCTAACCAGGCGCTGGAGCGAACCGCTGACCGGCGCGAAAATTTGCTTTCGATGACTTCAACACTGAACTCCGGAGCCCAGCTCGCTTTCGTCAGCGGTCGCTCAGCTTGGTCTCGTTAGGTCTGCGAATACATACGCATGGACTCACTGGCTCGAGTATACCGAAAGCATTGGGCGAAGCTATTTCGGTACAGGAAGACTAACAGAGGTTGCTCGAACCCTCTCTTGATCGACCTATCGGCAGATTATTGGAAGCAATCAACCAAGCTATTCGTCGTCGGCCAGCAAACCAATACGTGGTACAACCGCCACGTCATATCCAACCGGCCGACATCGGCTGAGTCTCTCGTGTCGATTTACCGCGATTGCTTCCGCTTGGGTTACGGCTATAACCCGATATTTTGGCAGGCTGTTCGGCAATTGGAGGTAACCCTTGGCATCGCGCCTCACGCAGTCGCTTGGAGCAATCTAAACCGATTCGATTTACGCGGGATTCGCCCTTCATCTGAAGAGGAGAATGAGATGGGAACGCTTTTCGACGATCTTCTGAGAGCCGAGATCAGATTGGCACGACCGGATGTCGTTATTTTCTTCAGCGGGCCGTCGTTTGACGATCATATCAGACGCGTTTGGCCAAGCTCACGGTTCAGCGCTATTCCTCCGCGCAGCGCCAACAGTTGTGTTACGTCCGCCACGCAGACCTACCAGCCAATACTTTCAGGACCTACCATCCCCGATTCCTCCGGCCCAGTGGTCTTTGGAGTCCCGTGTTGTCCACTATATGCCGACGATTGACCTAACCAGACGATGCAGCTAACGCCTTCCCGTACCGCGTTCACTTTTCATCATGACTAGATTATCTTCGTTTCCAATTCACGCTCGCCGCCGCAAGGCATAGCTGATCTTGTTCTCGTTAGACCTAAAGGTGCACCGAGCATTGCTTTTCCTGTTCTGTCTCGCGATTGCCATGTCAGTCGCCAAAGCTAAGAACGCAGCTGGACCACAGCCCTTCCTTTTATTTTACGTTCATTACCTGCAAGAGCCAGGTGGATATCTCGTCGGTACGTTGTCGGACAAGGTTCAGTTCGAGACAGCCGAAATGTCCCGCGATCGACTTGATTCGGTTTCGATGCACGCAAAACTTATTAAGAGAACCCCGACTGGCTTTCGTTTCTCTTGGACACTAGTTCAGCGTGTGCGCGGCAAAGTCTCCACTAGTATCGCGAGGGAAGAATTCGTTGCATGGGGTGAAAAAAAGCGCATAGCATCGATTCCAGAGTGCACGGTTGACGTTCTTTATTCCTCGATTCCCGCAAATGAGCTTAAGCCGTTTTAGGTCTAACCAATCGCTGGAGCCAACCGCTGGCCGGTGTTCTAAGAAGGTTGAGAGTTGAGAGATGATTGTTGAGAGTTTAAGAAAGCTCGCCGCCGCCAGCGGTGGCTCAGCTCCGTCTCGTTAGGTCGCCTCGGCCCCGCCCGATGGACAGCGGATCACAGCTTGCTAGGAGGAGGGGCTTATGAACATTGCCGAACTTCGTTCGATTGGCTCCGCGCTGCTGTTTGCTTTGCTCGCCGGAGCTGGGTGCAATCGGCCCAAACAAGCGTCGTCAGAGTCGAGCGCCGCGCCGACACCCCAGGGGGTTCGCACCAGTATTACTGCGCACGCGCCAGATGCATTCTACGATCCGCCGTCGGACCTGCCGCACCAGCCTGGCGCGTTACTGCGGAGCGAGCCGCTCAAAGACGTGGTACTGCCAGCCGGCATGCGAGCCTGGCGCATCCTTTATGCAACCACTGTGGACGACAGCACCCCAGCGACGGCGGTCGCGACCGTGTTCGCGCCGATCGATCCTCCCGCAGGCCCACGTCCTGTGATAACGTGGGAGCACGCCACGACTGGCCTGCTGCAAAAATGCATGCCGTCGCTTCTGTCGGCGCCAACCGCGGGCATTCCCGGGCGCGACCGGATCGTGATGGCTGGCTGGGTCGTAGTCGCGACAGATTACTCCTTCGCAGAGAAGGGTGGCCCGCATCCGTACCTGATCGGCGAAGGCGAAGCGCGTGCGGCGCTCGATTCGGTTCGTGCCGCGCGGCAGATGTCCGAGCTTACGCTCGACAAACGCATGGTGGTGTGGGGTTACTCGCAGGGGGGGCACGCAGCACTTTGGACCGGCATTGTAGGGCCGCGCTACGCGCCGGAGCTCGAAATCCTCGGCGTCGCGGCGATCGCACCGGCCGCGAATATTAAGAATATTCTCGCTATGAACGTCGCGGTGGACAAGCGGTTTGGACCGTATCTCGCGCTAGCGTACAGCCGGTTCTATCCTGACATCATATTTGAGCAAGCGCTTCGGCCCGAGGCGCTGGATGCTGCGCGTCAGATAGTAAACTTGTGCGACTTCCTCCCGCCCGAGGATCCGGAACGCATTGAGGCACTGGCGGCGACGTTCGACGGTCCAGCATTGGCGACGAGTTCGAACAAAGCGCTTCAGGCTCGGCTTGAGCAGAACACGGCGGACGGTCCGATACAGGCTCCCGTCGTAATCGCGCAAGGCGTCTCGGACATCGTCGTGCCGCCGCCTGCTACCGACGCGTATGTCGAAGGGCGCTGCTCTGCTGGTCAGCGACTCGAGTATTGGACATTCGCGGGGCGCGACCACTTCACGATTGCCCAGCCCGGTGCGCCGCTCGAGGAGTTGCTCATCAGGTGGACGATGGCGCGTTTCGCGAATGAGCCGCAAGCGACCGGTTGCGTCCACAAGTCTTTCTGATTGTCGCTTAGGCTCGAAAAGGCCCGGCTTTTTTGCTCAATCCAATTTTCGTTAGCCAGTTAATTCGATCGGACAGTTGTCGACGGCCAGTATGAACCAGCAGGTGAGAAAGGCTCGATTTGAAACGATGAACCGTTTCCCGCGCCACGCTGCTTCAGTTGTTTGACCGCCGACGCTAGTTTTGCCAAACCTTGTTCAATTTGTGCTTGCGACCAGGCCGCGAATCCGAAGACGAAAGCCGGATCCAACTGAGCCTTAATGCAGAAGAAAGAAAGAGGCCGGGGCCAAACGCCAGTTTCCTGACGAGCGCGCATGAATAATGGAAAATCTTCTTTGCGTCGCAGCCATGCGATGAAGTGCAAACCGGCCGGCGTTACTTCCAGATCGAAATAGTCGCCCAGCCATTTTTGGAATTGTTCGATAAAGAATACGCGTCGCTGGGCATAGAGTTCGCGCATCCGTTTCACATGGCTGAGGAAA
>CATPAT010000100.1 GCA_955652155.1 uncultured Chthoniobacterales bacterium
AAAAGGAATTTTCGACAGCTCGGGTGAAAACGGTAAAGGAGTTGGAACGGGCGGCCCGCTAGAGGCTGGAACTCTCTCGGATGCGGACGCACCCGTTCCATTCGGCAAAATTTCTAATGGAGCTTTTAAATCAGTCCGGTTCGGTCGCCGCGGCGACACGGACTCATCCGGTGGCGAGCTCGGAGCCGGCGCCTCGTTCTTCGATTTGGGCGCCGGCGAATAAAGTGAAATGACCCTAGGACCGGGTGATGTCGACCGTGGCTTCTCTTGCACGGTCGCATCCGGCTCAGCCGCAGCGATTGACTCGGCGGTGGCCGTTTTTACCGGCGTACCCGGAAGCGCCGAAGTCTCGAGCGGCTCGAGCTTGGTTCCGAAGCGCTCCGAATCCTGAATCGTCGCTTTCAAAATCGGCGTGTCGAGTTGGGGAATCGCTGGATCGCGCAGTTGGTCGCTGCGGACCTGAGCGGTTTGGAATTGCTCGAGCACTTTTTCGTACGGCAACGCCACCCGGGTTTGGTCGTCCGGTGGCACGCCGCGCAGAAAAATCTCCGGCACCTGTTGATAAAGACTTGGAAGTGAGATGCTCGGATTCTTGTCCGGCATTCCCTTTTCGATCTCGGATGCCTTCAACGACACGCAGGCGCTCGCATCCAGAATCTCGACCGGCTTAATATAACCGGCTGGAACGCGGTCGATGAAATCTGCTATTTTTAAAGAAATGGCGCGCTCCAGTTTCGGTTCAAGCGCGCGCGCGAGGGCCGGCGGCAAATGACTCGATTGCGATCTTTTTGGTGAAGCTGTTATTCGGCGGGCGCCGAGTTCAAGCGGTGGTGTGCTGGCGCGCGGCGAAGGTGCGCCGGCTGCGCTTCGAAATAGGTCCGGCGGCGCAAACGAACGCGTTGCGTGCGGCAACACCGTTTTGCTTAGCCGCTCGCTCGCTGGCTTCTTCGCCACTCGCGCAGGCGGCGGCGTTGGTTTGTGCTCGGCGGTCTCCGGCGCCAATCGCGACGTGAGTTTTTTGAAAAGATTGAGAAACGGAATCGTCATCGCGTTTAACGGTCCTCCGCCGTTACTCGCCACACTTCTTCAAGCGAGGTCACGCCTTCGAGCGCTTTCTCAATTCCGACCATGCGCAAAGTTTTCATCCCTTCGGTCATAGCCTGGTTCTTAATCACTGCGGCCGAGGCGCGCTTGATGATCAAACGCCGGATTGCCTCGCTCACCGGCAGCGCTTCGATCAATGCCGCACGGCCGAGATAACCGCGTCCTTTGCAGCGGTCGCATCCAAGTCCGTGATAGAAAACGGCGGCTTTGTTTTCGGCGATGCCAAGTTTCTCAATCAACTCCGGTTCGGGAACGAACTCTTCCTTACAATTTGTGCAGATACGTCGAACCAGCCGTTGCGCGCACGTCATCAGGATCGAGCTCGAAATTAAGAACGGCTCGATCCCCATGTCATCGAGACGGGTAATGGCGCCGGCGGCGTCGTTGGTGTGGAGCGTACTCAACACCTGGTGACCGGTCAGCGCCGCTTTCACCGCGATATCGGCGGTTTCGTTGTCACGAATTTCACCGATCATCACAATGTCGGGGTCCTGACGCAGAATCGAGCGCAGCGCGGAAGCGAAATCGAGGCCGATGTCGCTTCGGGCCGCGACCTGATTGATTCCGGAAAGCTCGTACTCGATCGGATCTTCAACCGTGACGATGTTGTATTGCGGACTGTTTAATTCCTGCAGGACTGAATAAAGGGTGGTGGTCTTACCGGATCCGGTCGGGCCGGTCACGAGAATCATTCCGTGCGGTGCGTCGATCGCCTTTTTGAACTTCGACACCGTGTCGGCATCCATGCCCATTTGATCAATGGTGCCGGTCAGCGACCCTTTATCGAGAATACGAATAACAATTTTTTCGCCGTGCGCGGTGGGCAGGATCGAGATACGCAGGTCGATCTCTTTTCCCAGAACGCGAATCCGGAACCGGCCGTCCTGCGGGAGGCGCCGCTCGGCAATGTTCAGTCCGGCCAGAATCTTGATGCGGGAGGTGATCGCCAATTGCAACGCTTTCGGAGGCGACTCCGCCGGCATCAATTCGCCGTCGATGCGGTAGCGAAGTTTGAGCGTGTTATGAAATGGCTCGATGTGAATGTCCGACGCTTTTTCTTTGACTGCTTGGGCCAGAATTAAATTGACGATCTTGATGACGGGCGCGTCTTCGCTGTCGTGAGCCAGGCGATCCAGGTCGATCTCCTCGCGCTTTGCCCCGTGCACTTCGACCGAATCGGCGGCCTGGACCGCTTGTTCGGAAACTTGCTTCATCACCTGAGTCATGTTGCCGGTGCCGTGGACGCCGCTGAGCGCGTCCGTCACCGCGCGCTCCGTCGCGATCATCGGAACGATCTCGAGTTGAACACGCCGCTTCAGGTCGTCGACCGCGAGCACGTTGGTCGGGTCGGCCATCGCCACAAAAAGTTTTCCATTCAGGCGCGCGATCGGCACCAGCTTGTTTGCCTTCGCCATTTCGCGCGGCACCAGCGACATCACCTCTTCAGGCACGCGCAACCGCGCCAGGTTCACCGGCGGCGTGTTCAGACAACGGCCCATGCTGAAGACCATGTCCTGGTCGGTCACGAATTGCCGGTCGGTTAAAATTTTCAGCAAGCGGCCGCCTTCGGATTTCTGAATGCCGATGGCTTCTTCGAGTTGATTCGGAAGAAGGAGACCCTCCTCGATCAACACGTCCGCGATCCGTTCGCCGAAAGATTTACTTCTCATGAACGGTTAGGCCCGGGAATCGAGCCGGTAGACTGACTGCAAAGTTTTTACAATTGACGACGGCCGCGCCAAGTACCACGAAACCGTGTAATCGACCGATTGCTGGACCGCGTCGCGTCCGGCCGAATCAAACGGATTGCAGCACGCCACCATCATGGTGCGGCTGACCAGATCGAACGGAACAAAAAGCCGGCCGAGCGTCAGAACTTCCGGCAGCATTGGCGCGATCTGCCGGTCGGTGTCGTAATATTCGAGCGGGACGTAGGCGAATTTTGTCCGGTCGATCAAGGCCGAGAGCACGACGTCGAGCTGGGTCGGGTTGTCCTTACAAAGCTCCTCCAGCATCGAGACCGCCATCGCCTGGCCGGTCAAATCTTTGTTCGCGTTTTTTGCCGTCTCGAGCGCGGCGTTTACTTCCTCTTCGCCAAAGAGCTGCTGCACGATCAAAAATTTGGCGAGATGATCGTCGCCGCGTTCGTGCAAATTCGTGATCCGGCCCAGACCTCTGCCGCGTGTAGGATCGACATCGATGAGTGCGCCTTCCGCGGTCGGTGCAATGAGCGAGCCATCGCTGCGCGTGAACGAACCGCTGACCAGGCCGCTCGTCGCTTTCGACTTGTCTTTATCGACAATCGCCTGGCCCGACGCCTGTAAACGCTGTTCGATCTCGCC
>CATPAT010000101.1 GCA_955652155.1 uncultured Chthoniobacterales bacterium
CGTTCTTCACGACCGCGAATGCTTCTGGCAAAATCTCATCAAGCCGCTTCCACTGACCTTCGAGCTCCGGAATCTTCGCGAGTTCCTCCTTCCAGACTGCGGTTTTGGCCCGCAATGCCTCATCTGATAAGCTCTTAAACTGCTCGTCGAACTCGTTGATCCGGCGCACGATCGGCATCAAGCGCTTGAGCTCGCGTTGATTTTTCGACCCCAGTATCTTCTTTAAAATCCAGCCAACCATTTCGTTGTTAATATCGACGAGATTCGGTCATTTGTCATTCCGGGCGTCCCTCTTGTCACGTCGAGCAAAGTCGAGACATCTCTCACTGTTGGAAAAGCGCAAGCAACTGCTAGTATCGCCGCATGAAGAAGATTATTTCGACTAAAGAGGCCCCTGCTGCGGTTGGCCCTTATTCGCAAGCCGTGCGCGTCGGATCGACCATCTACTGCGCGGGGCAAATCCCGCTCGATCCAAAAAGCGGCGAGATTGTCTCGCAAGATATTTCAGCGCAAACCAAGCGCGTGCTTGACAATATCACCGCGGTTTTGAAGGCCGAGGGACTGAATTTTCAGAACATTGTTAAAACCACAATTTTTCTCACCGATCTGGCTGACTTCCAAACCGTGAACGAGATCTACGCGTCGTATTTCAAACAAGCGCCGCCGGCCCGCTCGACTGTGCAAGTCCCCGCTTTGCCAAAAGGTGCGCGCGTCGAGATCGAAGCCGTTGCCGTGGCCGATCAAGATGTGGCCACTGATGAAGGGACCGTCAGCGATACTTCAGGCTAAGATCGACATCTTCATGCACGAAGACTTGCTCGCATTGTTTCGACAAACAGGTGCGCTGCTCAATGGTCATTTCGTCTTGCGCTCCGGTTTGCACAGTCGCCAATATTTTCAGTGCGCGCTGCTTCTGGAGCATACTGAAATCGCGACAAAGGTTTGTGGATGGCTTGCGGGCAAATTGCGCCAATTTGATTGCGATGCGGTTATCTCCCCTGCTCTCGGCGGAATCATTGTCGGCCAGGAGGTCGGACGTGCGCTAAGCAAGCGCCACATCTTTGTCGAAAAGATGGAAGGCAAACTTGTCCTGCGCCGCGGATTTAAAATCGACAAACAAGAAAGATCTATCATCGTCGAAGATGTCGTCACGCGCGGCGGCCGCGTCCAGGAAACGATCGACATCGTCCGTTCGCACGGCGGTATCGTTACTGCCGTGGGCGTAATTGTCGATCGAAGCGGTGAGACGAAACCGAGCTTTGGTTGCCCATTCGTCAGTTTAATCGAAATGGACGTTGAAACTTTTGCCGCGGACAAGCTGCCACCCGATCTCACGAAAATCCCGGCAGTCAAGCCCGGCAGCAAATAGGAAAATCGATTGCCTCTACAGCAATCTTGACGCTCCGACCGGCGTCCATAATCTCACACTCTGTGCGCCGTTCGTCACGACGCACAAATTTAGTGAACACTCTATCGGGTTTTTATCACTCCTCGGTTGGGAAAAAAATGATCGTCGCGATCACCGGCATCATTTTGATTCTTTTCGTTATCGGCCATCTGCTCGGCAACCTGCAAATCTTCCTCGGACCCGATTGGATCAATGGTTACTCGCAACATCTGCGCGACCTCGGCCCGTTGCTTTGGGCAATTCGAATTTTTCTGCTCGCCGCCGCTACAATTCACATTTACGCGACGATTCAGCTCGCGATCGAAAACCGGCGCGCTCGACCCGAGCCGTACATCGACAAGGAACACGTGAAAGCCACATTCGCTTCGAGACACATGGTGATGAGCGGTCTGATTGTGCTCGCGTTCATCATTTATCATCTTGCGCATTTTACCGTTCGCGTAACCGATCGACGCTTCGCGCTCCTGAAGGCTGATCCGCTGAACCGTTACGATGTGTATTCGATGATGGTTTACGGGTTCCAGAATTATCTCGTGTCGGGTTTCTACCTGCTCGGACTTTTTCTCCTCGCGCTGCATTTGAGCCATGGGTCATCCAGCTTTTTCCAATCGCTTGGACTGAATGATAGGAAGCTCGCGCCGCGGCTCGCGTTGGGCGGTCGCATCTTCGCGTGGCTGCTTTTCGCCGGATACACGTCCATTCCAATCGCCATTTTGCTCGGCCTGATTAAACCGGCCCAACAATTATGATCGGGACGCTGGACGCCAAGATTCCATCCGGTCCGCTCGCCGGAAAATGGACAAACCACAAGGACCATTCGCGATTAATCAGTCCGAACAACCGCCGGAAATTTGAGATCATTGTCGTGGGCAGCGGTCTCGCGGGCGGATCAGCCGCGGCGACGCTCGGCGAGCTCGGGTATCGGGTGAAATGCTTTTGCTACCAGGATTCACCGCGCCGCGCACACTCGATCGCGGCACAAGGTGGAATCAATGCCGCCAAAAATTACCAGAACGACGGCGACAGTGTTTATCGCTTGTTCCATGACACGATTAAAGGCGGCGACTTTCGCTCGCGTGAAGCCAATGTTTATCGCCTGGCTGAAGTCAGCAACCTGATCATTGATCAGTGCGTCGAACAGGGGGTGCC
>CATPAT010000102.1 GCA_955652155.1 uncultured Chthoniobacterales bacterium
AGATGCAAATAAAACGCGATGCTCTCGGTGACATGCTCGGTCAACCACCAGCTCGGGTAACCGGCCTTATCGGCCGCGCGGTTAATCGCGGAATGCAGCCAGTCGCGGTCGAACTCGAAGAGCTGGCCTGAGTCGCAGCGCAGATAAGGAAATTCTTCTTTAAACGCGACCATGACTTACTTGATCGGGTGGAAATAATTCACGTTGCTTCGAGTCAGGCTTCGCCGCCTTGCCCAGCGCGTGGATGGCGTCGACGAATTGATCGACATCTTCGAACCGACGATGAATCGAGGCGTAACGGAGATACGCGACTTCGTCGATGCCGCGCAGTTTTTCGAGGACCTTTGCCCCAATAGCGGTGGATTGGACCTCGCGGTCGCCGGTTTCCAAATCGTGCACGATTTCATCGACGAGCTGCTCGAGCGTCAGCAAACTGGTGGAGCGCTTCTCGAACGCTTTGGCAATGCTCCCGGCGAGCTTCCGTCGATCGAACGGCTCGTGAGTGCGATCGCGCTTCACCACGCGCAAGTCCGAGCGCTCGATCTCCTCGTAAGTGGTGAAGCGATATCCGCATTTGAGGCATTGGCGGCGCCGGCGAATGCTGGAGCTATCGCGAGACTGACGGGAATCAATGACCTTGTCATCACGCGAGCCGCACTTGGGGCAACGCATAGTGTTAAAGCGCTAAATAACACACCACGTGTTGTGGCGTCAACGATCTTTAACGCTTGGAATTGTTGTTCCGCTCAAGCCGCGACCGCTTTGCGCGGCGCGCTCTTCTTCGGCTTTCTTTCGGCGAATTCGAAACCGACTTTCCCGTTTTCCAACTTAAGGTGCGCAGAAAACGGGCGGCCCTTTTTAGAAACAAACTTCGGGAGAAGATCGGTCTTGCCCGTCGTAATCAGTTTTTGGACCTGCTCCTTCGGGATTTCGCGGTGCAGGATGTTCTTGCTGATACGGAAGGTGCAGGTCTTCTCCTTTGAGACCGCGTTTTCGCAGGCGTAGGCGCGATCAAGGACATAAACCTGGCCTTTCTTACAAATTGGACAAAGTCCGAGCGCTTCGTGCTTCTCGGTGTCGATCGTAATCGGCTGATCATGACCGTTCTCGCCGAAATCGAACGCCGGTTTGAAATCTTCACTGAGTTTGACGGTTGCGTTGAACTTGCGGCCGACTTTGCTTCGAAAACCTTCCAGCGGGCCGACTTGTTTCTCAGTTAAAAGTTTTTCCAACTCCGAACGTTCGAACAATCGCCCGGCCATCGTTTTCCAGACAATTAGTTCGCAGGACCGGCATTTGAAGGTGCGATAACTTTCGTCGAAAGGTCCGCCGCCGCACTTCGGACATTTCACCTCAAGCGGCTCGAAATCTCCGGTCACACTATCGCCTTCGAAATTTTTTGCCTTCTCAACAATCTCGCGCGTGAACCGTTTGATCTCGGTCATGAATTCCTTGCGCTCCATCGCGCCTTTGGCCATGCGCTTAAGCTTGTATTCCCATTCGCCGGTCATCTCCGGCGAGCACAGCTCGGTGATCCCAATCCCGCGCAACAATGTGATCAACGCCATTCCCTTCGCCGTCGCGATGAGCTCGCGACCTTCCCGCAAGAGGTAGCCATCCCAAATCAAACCTTCAATGATGGCGGCGCGTGTCGCCGGCGTGCCCAACCCTTTTTCGCGCATGGCTTCGCGCAGTTCCTCGTCTTCCACGAGTCTGCCCGCACCTTCCATGGCGGAGAGCAACGTCGCTTCGTTGAAACGCGCCGGCGGTTTGGTTTCGTTCTGCATCACTTCGACTTGGAGGACCCTGGCGGGTTCGTTCTCGGTAATCGGCACAAGCGATTCCCCGCCCTCCTGATCGACAGCGGCTTCGCGTCCGTAAACTGCGAGCCAACCCGGATCCTTGATAATCTTGCCTTCGGTCTTGAACGCGTCCTTATCGACGCGGGTGATGCGCGTGGTAACTTCAAATTGCGCGGCCGGAAAGAAGACGCTGATGAAGCGCCGCACAATCATGTCGTAGATTTTTTGCTGCACTTCATCGAGCCCGTGTGGAGGGGTGCCCGTGGGAACGATAGCAAAGTGGTCGGAAATCTTGGCGTTGTTGAAAATGCGCTTCGACGGTTTGACCCAGTTGCTGTCCAGCGCCTTACGCGCGTGTTGATTGTCGATCTTGCTTAAGGTCGCTTTGACGGTTGGGACATTGTCTTCGGGTAAATAACGCGAATCGGTACGCGGGTAGGTAATGACTTTGTGGCGCTCGTAAAGTTGTTGCGCAATTTGCAGAGTGCGCTTGGCGCTAAAGCCGCGCGCGTTAGCGTCGCGCTGCAAACTGGTGAGATCGTAAAGAAGCCGTGGTGCTTGCGTGGTCGGCTTGCGCTCTTCATTCGCGACGCCGGTCTTTCCGAGACAACGCTCTTTGATGGCGTCGGCGCTTTCTTGTTCCCAGATCCGCTCGGCACGCGCGTCTTCGTCGCCGTCCTTCGAAAAATCTTCCTTAAACCAGCGGCCGCGATATTGACCCGCCTTCACTTCGAAATCCGCAAAGACCTCGAAATAAGTCCGGGGCTTGAAGTGATGAATCTTCTCCTCGCGCTCAGTCAGGATGGCGAGCGTGGGAGTTTGCACGCGGCCGACGGGCGTGAGTTGAAAGCCGCCGGTCTTGTTATTAAATGCGGTCATGGCGCGAGTGCCGTTGATGCCGACGAGCCAGTCGCTTTCCGATCGGCAAACCGCGGCCTGGGCAAGCGGGATCACTTCCTGATCGGAGCGCAGGTGATCGAAAGCGGAACGAATCGACTCGGCGGTCATGGACTGCAGCCAGAGGCGCTGCACCGGCTTCTTAACGCGGCTGAGTTTCAACAAGTAACGAAAGATAAGCTCGCCTTCGCGTCCGGCGTCACAAGCGTTGATCAGAAGATCGACATCTTGCCTCTTCATCAAGCGCTTAAGCAGATTGAAGCGCGCCTTCGTCTTCTCGATCGGCTTGAGCTCGAACTCGTCGGGAATGATCGGCAGGTTCGC
>CATPAT010000103.1 GCA_955652155.1 uncultured Chthoniobacterales bacterium
TAACCCGGCTCGGCGTCCGCAAGTTTCGCGATTCCGTCGCGCGTTAATCGGAACACAGTCCATTCATCCATCGATTTAGCTCCGAGCTTGCGATAAAATTGGATTGCTGGCTCGTTCCAATCGAGGACCGCCCATTCCATTCGGCCACAGCCGCGGTCGCGCGCGACTTTTGCCAAATGAATCAATAAAGCGCGTCCGTACCCTTTGCCGCGATCTTCCGGCCTAACGAATAGGTCCTCGAGATAAAGTCCCGGCCGGCCGAGCCAGGTCGAAAAATTGTGAAAGAAAATCGCAAAGCCGACTGCCGTTTCATTTTCAAACGCGAGCAAAACTTCCGCGGCCGGTTTTTCACCGAACAAAACTTTGCTCAGACCGTCTTCGGTGGCAGTGACGTCGTTCGGCGCGCGTTCGTAGGTTGCCAGCGCCCGGATCAACTCAAGAATGATCGGAACATCAGCGGCCGTGGCCGGGCGGATCGAGAAACTTGCCGTTTTCATTTCGACACGGGGTTGAGCCGGTAGATCTTAAACTCCGGGGTCGCAGTCACGAGCGATGACGTGTTCTCCACGTGTTGTCGGAATTGATCGTAGTAATCGAGCCACCATGAAGTGTTTGAAGAGAACACAAGATAACCTGCGCCGCGGTTTCTCAACTCTTCAAGATCGACAATTGCCTGCGCGCTGTCTGTCGGCTCGCCATCGTAGATCCCGTTCTTCTCCAGAAAATGCCAGCCTTTGCGTTCGGCATAATACAAAACTGTCGGGTCGCCGTTATCGGCAGCGGCAATCAGCGCGTTTGACGGTGTCACGGCTTTTAATTTCAATCCGGCGTCGCGCAACGGGGCCGCACTCGGTCGATAAAAGCCGCGCGCATAGACGAATACGGAAAAGCTGAAGAGCGCCGGCAACAAAATCGAAAGAGACCTTTTCACGACCTGGCTGGAGATTTTCGAGCCGACAAAAACACACGTGGTCCCCGCGAGCGCGGCGGCAATCGGGATGAGCGGCAATTGATACCACTGGTGCCGATTTCCGTAACCAACGATGACGATGAACAAAATCATTGCCGCGAGCCACCAGTGGAACATTCGCGCAGCGTCCCGCGGCCGCGGGATCGACCCATTCGACTGACGGTCAGGGCAGGTTCTTGTGACCAGCACGCCGACAGAACCCAAAACAAAAACAAAAGGCGTGAGCGTCGAGGTCACGATTTCCTTTGCGATTTTCAGATACCACGCCAGTGCCATGATTTGAACTCCCCCGGCTCCGAAGAAGTGATGCGGGTAAAATTGCGATGCGATTTGGTAGGCGTGTCCGTACCAAAGCACGGAGGGCAAAAGCGCAATCGCCGCGAATATCCCCAAATCAAAACGCTGAAATCCTGCTCCGAGCCGGAGTGGCATTATTCTCAAGCGCTGAAGTGCCAAACAGGCCAGCGGCGCGCCAATTATAATGCTCGGCAATTTGATCAAAATCGACAACGAGATACAAAACGCGCTCGCGATTAATGAAGTCGATCTTGCACGCTCGGATTGGCCGACCCAGCGCTGGAAGAAATACAAACCGATGATGGAGAGTGCAAGCGATGGCATGTCCGGCATAAAACATCGGCCGGCCATGATTCCGAGCGGCGCAAAGCTGTAAAAGAAAAGCGCCCAACTCGCAGCGGTTTCTCCGAAAACGTTGCGGACCAACAAAAAGAAGAACGGCAGCGAAATCGCGAATAATATGACCGCTTGGACGCGTCCAACCCATTCGTGGACGCCAACTATTTTATAACAGATCGCGGCCAGAAACGGCAGAACCGGAAATTCCGTCCCGACGTAACCCGGTTGGTCTCCTGCCCAATCGATTTGCGGCCGCGCAAAATGAAAATCGCCCTGGAAATAATTTCTCGCAATCGCGGCGACGTCGCTCTGCCGCCAGCTCCAGTTGTCGATGTACGGTTGATTGATGCCGATCAATCGAACGGCCACCGCCAGGACCGACATCAAAATCGCCAGTCGCGGCGCTCGTGTCATGGATCGCCTCTTGACAAAGCATCGGGACAAAGTCAATCGAGTAGCTGGCCCTGAATGAAAACGCTCGTTGCTGCTTTTGTGCTCGCCCTCGGTTTTGCCGCTGTTGGATTGCGGGCACAAAATGAACCGAACCTGATTCCGGATGTGGTCGATCCGGCCAAGTTGATTCCCATTTTACCGGAAGCGCCTGCTGGTTGGACGGCGGAGAAGGCTGAGGGCTCGAGCGACGACGTGGGCGGATTCAAAATCACCAATGTTCATCGCGATTATCGAAAAGGCGAGGCGGTCGACGCGCCCACAGCTGCGATCAGCATTCTCGATTCAGTCGCGAATCCCGATTATGTGGAAGCAACCAGCGGAGCCTGGAAACAGAGGAGCGAAACGCCCGAAGGTTACGGCAAATCAGTGACCATTGATGGAAATCCGGGCCGCGAGGATTACGACAAGGAACGAAAACAAGCCTCGCTCTGGGTCATGGTCGCCAAGCGCTACTTCGTCCAGATCGAGTTGCAAAATCAGGACCCGAAAGAATTGCAGGAGTGGATCAAGCGGGTCGACCTGAAAAAATTGGCCGAGATTAAGAAATAATTACTTCTTGGCCGCTTCACCGGCCATCGGCACGAAGCGCACCGGCAAAATCGCGCGCTGCGCCAGTTCGCCGTCTTTCTTTTCCAGAAGATAGAGCTGTTGATCCATCATTCCGCTGCCCACGGGAATAATCATGCGGCCGCCTTCTTTGAGTTGTTGCGTCAAGGGCTGTGGAACTTTATCCGGCGCGCAGGTGACGATGATGGCATCGAACGGAGCAACCTCCGGCCAACCCTGGTAACCGTCGCCGATTTTTACATGCGCGTTGTTGTAATCGAGTCGCGCGAGTCTGGCCGAAGCTTCTTTCGCGAGCGGCTCGACGATCTCAATCGTGTAAACCTCTTTGGCCAATTCCGCGAGGACCGCGGCTTGGTACCCTGAGCCAGTCCCAATTTCAAGAACCCGATCGGTCGGTTGCAAGCGCAGCTGTTCGGTCATGTAAGCGACGATGAATGGTTGCGAGATAGTTTGATCGTGACCGATCGGCAGCGCGCTATCGGCGTAACTCTGGGCCCGCATGTTTTCGGGCACGAATACTTCCCGCGGCACTTTCGACATCGCCTCCAGTACCCGCCCATCGTGAATGTCGCGCGGCTTGAGCTGCTCCTGCACCATCTTTTGCCGCTCAGTCGCAAACTCAGAACTCGAAGTGGGCTTTCTATGACAGCCGGTCGTCCCCAGAGCGACGACCAATAGCAATTGCGAAACTCGTCTCATCTCAACCAATATAACGCACGAGCCGTGTAAACCTGTCGTCACAATTTCTTGGTGTCCTTCCCGGCCTTCATGGTTAATTTCACCGGCTGTTCATGAAAAGGCTTTAAGACTTTGGAACAACCGTGCCCAGGCCGCTTCGATGAAGAAATATTCTTCTCGATCTCTGCGCGCGGGCATCTCCACGCTTCATATGCGCAAACAACCTCTTCTCGCTAAAATCCGAGGCCGCGCATTCGCGCCGGTTGACATCGCTTCGCTCGTGTTTTTTCGCATCGCCTTCGCGCTGGTGATGCTAGGCGAAGTGTTTCGGATGCGTCATCAAATCGCCTCCTACTGGATTTCCCCGCGGTTTTTATTCAAGTATTACGGATTTTCCTGGGTTCATCCCTGGCCGGGCAATGGACTCTACATTCACTGGACACTGTTCGGGATTTTGGCGGTGTTTATCGCTGTTGGATTTCTCTACCGCGTTAGCGCTACGCTTTTTTTCCTGAGCTGCAGCTACTTCTTTTTCCTCGATGAAGGCAGGTATGTAAACCACACCTACCTTATGTGCCTGTTTGGGTTCCTCCTGATTTTTGTTCCAGCTCATCGCGCGTTCTCGGTGGACGCATGGTTATGGCCCAAATTGCGCTCCCGAGTTACCCCGGCCTGGACGGTGTGGTTGCTTCGCGCCCAAATGGCCGTTGTCTATTTCTTTGCAGGCATCGCAAAGATGACGCCGGATTGGCTCCGCGGCGAACCAATGCGCGCCTGGCTGACTCATATCATTCATTCGCCAGTGATCGATCATTTTTCACATGCGATATGGACTCCCTACTTTGCCAGTTACACCGCACTCCTACTTGATCTGCTCGCGGCGCCGCTCCTTCTCTGGCGCCGCACTCGTCTGCCAGCATTTTGTCTGGTCGCCTTCTTCCATATTCTTAATGCGCAATTCTTCGGCATTGGTGTCTTTCCGTGGCTGGCGATCGCAGCCACAACAATTTTTCTCTCACCGGACTGGCCGCGTCGCATCATTTCCGTTTTCCGGCCGTCGGTCGCGGCGATTCCAAAAAAAGCCGTTCCTTTACCGCCTCACCGGCACCAAACCTGGATTCTGTGTTTCGTCGCAACTTACATCGCGATCCAGGTGTTCGTGCCCGTGACGCACTTTTTTTACCGGGGTGGCATCGAATGGACCTACGCAGAACATCATTTCGCGTGGCAGATGATGGTTCGCCGCAAAAGCACGATGGGATTCTTTTACGTCACCGATCCCAACAACGACGAAACGTATCAGATCAAGCTACGGGATTATCTCGATTCGCGACAGATTGCACGGATGGGATGGCGACCCGACATGGTCCAGCAATTCGCGCGATATCTCGCCAGCGTGACGCTCCGAAGCGGACCTCAGCCGCTAAAGGTCCAGGCGCGAATGTTCGTCTCTATCAATGGGCGAAAGCCGCAGCTGTTTCTGGATCCAAATGTCGATCTTGCCGCCGAGCCGCACGTTTGGGGCCGGCCCCGTTGGCTCTTGCAGGTCCATGAACCACTTCCGCCGCCCGGCGAGGATTTCTCCAACGATCTTTTTATAGGCAGCTCGGAAGGAAACTGATCAGCTCCGTCGTTTTCCATCACGACAAATTATTGGTGTCCATGACATTCTTCGTGGTTAATTTCAGCGGCTCTTCATGAACCAGGATCGCAAAACCTTAGAACAACGCGGGCAGATGACGGATATCGAGCGGCTTCGGCATTCGGCGTCGCACGTGCTGGCCACCGGCATTTTGAAAATCTGGCCGGAAGCGCAGTTCGCTGCCGGTCCGCCGGTCGAGAACGGTTTTTATTACGATGTCGATCTTCCCCACCGGATTTCGCCCGACGATTTCGAGAAGATCGAAGCCGAGATGAAAAAGGAGATCAAAGCCAACCATCCGTTCGAAAAGACGGAGGTGTCGCGCGACGAAGCGCTCGAGCTGGGCAAAAAAGGACGGCTCGCCGCGCTGAGCGATCGGTCTCAGCCGAGCAAATTCAAGATGGACATCATCGAGAACATTCCGCCCGGCGAAAAGATCTCGCTCTATCGCAACGGCAACTTCATCGATCTCTGCGCCGGGCCGCACGTGATGCGCACGGGAAACATTAGCGCGTTCAAGCTCACCAGCGTCGCCAGTGCGTACTACAAAGGCGACGAAAAGAATCCGCAGCTCCAGCGCGTTTATGGCACAGCCTTCAAAACGAAAAGGGAACTCGACGACTATTTCGCAATGCTCGAGGAAGCGAAGAAGCGCGACCATCGCAAACTCGGCAAAGAATTGGAGATTTTTGTTTTAGACGACGATGTCGGTCCCGGTTTGCCGATGTGGCTGCCGCGCGGCGCAGCAATGATCGAAGAATTGGAAAAACTCGCGAAAGAAACTGAGTTCGCCGCCGGTTACGTGCGCGTTCGCACTCCTCACATCGCCCGCGAAACTCTCTACAAAAAAAGTGGCCACCTCCCCTACTACGCCGACTCAATGTTCCCGCCGATGGAACTCGACGAGTACGAGAAAGAGCGACAAACACTTGAGGAGACAACCGAGCAGCTCTGGAAAGAAGTGTGTGAATGGTCTTGGAGGTCGGCGGATTTCAGGAGTTCAAAGGGAGAGACGGCTGGCCAATTGGTCGAGAAAACATTTCTCGAAGAGGATGCTGTCCAACGCCTGCCAAGCGGCGTGCGCGAGACTTTTCTCCGTCATAAGAAATTGACTAGACGGCTGCTCGATTTGCCAGATCCAGATTTGTATTACCTGAAAGCGATGAACTGTCCGCATCATCACAAGTTGTTTGCGGCGGTGCCGCGGAGTTATCGCGACCTGCCGTTACGGCTGGCGGAGTACGGGACCTGTTATCGTTACGAGCAGAGCGGTGAGTTGATCGGGCTGATGCGGGTGCGCTCGATGCAGATGAACGATGCGCATCTCTATATGACGCCGGAGCAGTTCGAGGCGGAGTTCAATGCCGTGAACGAGATGTATCTGAATTATTTCAAGCTCTTCGGCATCGACAAATATCTGATGCGCTTCTCGACCCACGATCCGTCCCGCCTTAGCGGGATCGGCGCAAAATTCGTCGATGAACCGGAGCTTTGGAAAAAGACCGAAGAGATGACCCGCAGCGTCTTGAAAAATTCCGGCATCAATTACGTGGAAGTGGCTAACGAAGCCGCGTTCTACGGGCCGAAGATCGACGTGCAAGCATGGAGCGTAATCGGGCGCGAGTTTTCCATCGCGACCAATCAGGTCGATTTCGCGCAGCCGCGCCGTTTCAATCTGGTTTACAAAGACAAAGACAACACCGAGAAGACACCGCTCTGTATTCATCGGGCACCGCTCGGCACGCACGAGCGCTTCATCGGATTTTTGATCGAGCATTACGCGGGCAATTTTCCGCTCTGGCTGTCGCCTGAACAGGTGCGTATTCTTACCATCGGCGACGATGCAAAGCTGATCGATTATTCGATGTCGATCTTAGATGAACTGCGCGGACATCAAGTTCGCGCCGAGATCGACAAAAGCACCGATCAGATCAACGGTAAAATCCATCGCGCCGAGCAAATGAAAGTCCACACCATGTTCGTGATCGGCAAACGCGACATGGAAGCCGACGCGGTCAGTGTCCGCGTCCACGGCAGAGGAAATCTCGGCGCCAAACCGCGCGCCGAAGCGATCGCCGAGATTTTACAGGCAATCAAAGAACGGCGCGCGTAATTGAGTTGCGTGAGGGGTCGACGGCCGGGTAAAAAGTTTCGATGGATCTCCCCAGGACCCTAAAGAAAGATTTCGGCTACGACCAATTCCGGCCGCTGCAGGAAGAAATTATTCGGGATGCTCTGGCTGGGCGCGATGTCTTTGCCCTGATGCCGACTGGCGGCGGGAAATCGCTTTGCTTTCAATTGCCGGCGTTATTGCGCAGCGGACTGACGATCGTGGTGTCGCCGCTCATCTCGCTGATGAAGGACCAGGTCGATGCGCTGCAAACGAGCGGGATCGCGGCGACGTTTCTAAATTCAGCGTTAGATCGACATGAAGCTGTCGAGCGGTTGCGCAGATTGAATCGCGGAGAATACAGGCTGCTCTACGTCGCACCGGAGCGGTTGATGCTCGATGGATTTCTCGAACGCGCCTTGAACTGGAACATCACCCAGATCGCGATCGACGAAGCGCATTGCATCAGCGAATGGGGCCACGATTTCCGGCCGGAGTATCGCGAGTTGAAAAAGCTGCGCAGACATTTGCCGGATGTCCCGATCATGGCGCTAACAGCGACTGCGACCGAGCGTGTGCGCAAAGACATCGTCGATCAATTGCACTTGCACAACGCGCGATGTTACGTGGCGAGCTTTAATCGACCAAACCTTACCTATCGCGTTGTTCCGAAATCGTCGCCCTACGAACAAGTGCTCACGTTGATTCGCGCCCGGCCCAACGAGAGCGGCATCGTTTATTGCGCGAGCAGAAAGACGGCAGATTCGTTAGCGACAAAGTTGAACGGTGATGGAGTCAAAGCGAAACCGTATCACGCGGGGCTCGAGTCGACCGATCGGGCAGAACATCAGGAGCAATTTCTACGCGACGACGCGCGCGTGATTACGGCGACGATTGCGTTCGGAATGGGGATCAACAAACCAAATGTCCGTTTTGTTATCCATCACGATCTGCCGAAGAACATCGAGAGTTATTATCAAGAAACGGGGCGGGCCGGGCGCGATGGCCTGCCCAGCGAGTGTGTGCTGCTTTTCAGCGCCAGCGATGTAGTGAAGCAAACGCGTTTTATCGAGGAGAAGAGTGAGAAGGAACAGCGCATCGCGCGTGAGCAGCTCCGCCAGATGGTGCATTACGCCGAGACGCGCGAATGTCGGCGGGCGACGCTACTGAGATACTTTGGTGAAGAATTTCCGGCTCCATGCAACGGCTGCGATAATTGTCTGGAGCCACGCGAGACGTTCGATGGCACTGTTCACGCACAGAAATTTCTGTCGTGCATCTATCGCATCTACGAGAAACAAGGTTTTGGTTTCGGATTGAATCACGTTGTTGATGTTCTGGCGGGCGCCGAAACAGAAGCGATCAGACAACACGACCACAATGAGCTCTCGACTTACGGAGTCGGCAAGGATGTGAAACGCACCGCGTGGCTCGCGATCGGTCGCGAGCTTTTGCGCCTGGGGCTCATCGCCGCCGCGCCGGGAAAATTCGCGACGCTGCAACAAACGGAGGCGGGGCGGGCGGCACTGCGTGAACGAAAAACGATCACCCTGACGAAGCCGTTTGATGTGGAAACAACCAAGCGATCCAAAAAACATCGGGCCGGTGAAATTAAATGCGATGAAGGATTGTTTGAACAACTACGCGTCTTGCGTCGACAAATCGCCGACAAACGCGATGTGCCCGCCTACGTGATTTTCTCTGATGTTGCGCTGCGGGAAATGGCACGCGCTTATCCGACGACGCAGGCCGAGTTCCGCCGAATTCCCGGCGTTGGCGAGCAAAAGCTGCGCGATTTTGCGGAGCCGTTTACTGCCGCAGTCAGAGATTATCTCGCGATCAATTCCCACCAGCTCTCAATCAGCAACCAGCGGAGTTAGTGCTGTTGCTGATCCAATTTGGGCTCGAGATAAA
>CATPAT010000104.1 GCA_955652155.1 uncultured Chthoniobacterales bacterium
CCAATCCCCAAATAATCCGAGCCCGACCAATACGCGCGATTGTGCGCCGATCGAAAGCCCGGTCGCGCGTAATTGGAGATTTCGTAATGCTCGTAGCCGGCCGTCTCCAGGATCGACATCGTCATTTCGAAAAATTCGGAATCAGAATCGGGGTCCTGGCGAAACTCGCCGCGCGCCTGTCGCAGGAAAAATTCCGTGTCTTCCTCGTAAGTCAGACAATAAGTCGAAATATGTTCGGGCTTCAGCGACACCGTTCCTTCCACCGTGCTTTGCCATTGATGAATCGTTTGTCCGGGCAGTCCGAACATCAGGTCGACGTTGATATTTGAAAATCCGGCGCCGCGCAAAATTTGGAACGACTCTTCGCCCTGTTTCGCATTGTGTTCGCGGCCGAGCAATTTCAGCAAATCATCGTCCCAGGACTGAATGCCGAGACTGATTCGGGTGATCCCGAGCCGTCGCAACAGCGCCGCTTTACTCTCGGACACACTTCCGGGGTTTGCTTCCATCGTCCACTCGATCAGTTTCGATAAGTCGAGCGCGTCCCGGAAACCGCCGAGAAGAAATTCCAATTGCGCCGTGGTCAGCGCGGTCGGCGTGCCGCCACCGAAATAAATTGTCGATGGAAGGAGATGTCGATCCTGCGCCTCTTGCCGGAGCTCACTGAGAAGCGCCTCACAAAATCGCGGCGTTTGCGAACGATCCAGCAACTCCTTGTAGAATGCGCAGTACGGGCAAATCCGCGCACAAAAGGGAACGTGGACGTAGATATGGCGGATCGCGTCCGACAGGCGGCGGGTGGAAATGCAATGCGCGGGATTACTCACAGATTCGCTGGGTCTTTGTTGTCATTCCGAGCGGAGTCGAGGAATCTCTAGATGTTTCCGACTGCACTTCAGTAACAGAAATAGTAAGAGATGTCTCGACTTCGCTCGACATGACAAACTGCCGAAACGTAGCTCTGGTTTACTTCTGCGCCATTGGCAGTGTGTTTGCGCAAGTTCCGTCGCCTTCGCCGGAGAAGTCGATGGTCTACACGGTCCACGACGCTGACGCGATTGCTGGTTACGAAACCAATTCGCGCGCAGTCCGAACGATGGTGGATCGCCTGGTTCTAGCGGTGACGGGTCAACCGGACGTCGGCAAGGCCTGGGGATCACTGGTTGCGCCCAACGACAAAATTGGAATCAAAATTTCGGCCGCCGGCGGGGAACTGTTTACCACTCATCACGACGTCGTGACTGCGGTGGTAGAAGGTTTACTGGCCGCGGGCCATCCGCGCAGCAGCATTATTGTTTGGGACCGTTCGCTCGAAGGAACGAAGGGCGCCGGTTACAAAAAGAGCGACGGTTTTGAATTAAAATCGATTCCGCCGCGGGATGGCTATGATCCAAAAGCAACTTTGACCGCGCCACTCCTCGGAAAATTGGTTTGGGGCGACGTCGACTATATCAGTGACGGGGGGAAGAGCGTGCCTTTGTCGGACACGGAAAACACAAGCAGCGTCAGCCATTTTTCGCGCATCCTTTCGACCCAGGTGACAAAAGTCATCAATATTCCGGTAATGAGCAACAGCACAACGAACGGCATCGCCGGCTGTCTCTACAACATGACCATCCCCAACATCGACAATTGGCGGCGCTTCGCGCTCGGCACCGGCTTTGGCGCGGAAAGCGTGGCCATCATTTACAGTAATCCGGTCATTTCGCAGAAAGTTGTTCTCAATGTGATGGACGGCCTGATGGCGCAATATGCCGGAGGTCCGCAATCGCAACCCAACTTTGCACTTCATCACGCGACACTTTACGCGAGCAAAGATCCGGTGGCCCTGGATACGGTGGCGCTGAAGCGACTCGATGGATGGCGATCGAAAGAAAATTTCCAGCCCATCGGTCGATTGGCGAGTTATGTGCAAACGGCCACCACGGTTGGCCTTGGCGATTCAGACATGAGCCGGATCGAGGTGAAAAATGTCGGCCGCTGACGATTCAGTGGGCCGGGAACCAGAGTCCGCCGTTTCTCTTCCCGATTTGCGGGGATCGATTTTGGCGTCGGTCTCACGCTCGTTTTATCTTTCGATCCGGCTCCTGCCGAAAAAACTGCGCGATCCGGTTTCGCTGGGCTATTTGCTCGCGCGCGCATCAGACACGATCGCCGATACACCTGAGCTGCCGATCGATTTGCGGACCGAAAAATTGCGTCTGGTCGCGCGCGGAATCCAGGGCGAGGAAGTGGGAGATGCGATTGTCGATCTAAGCGTGGCGCTGGCGCCGTTGCAGAAACACAAAGCCGAGCGTGCGCTGATTAAATCGCTGCAGCCGTGTCTGGATTGGCTCGAGCAAAGCGACGCCCTGGATCGCGAAGAAGTCCGGGCGGTGCTGGAACCAATTAACCGTGGCCAAATCCTCGACCTCGAGCGTTTCCGAGATCCAAAGCGACTTGTTGCCTTGGAAACGTCGGCTGAGCTCGACGAATACACCTATCTCGTCGCCGGCAGCGCGGGAGAATTTTGGACCCGCCTTTGCTTTCGCCATCTGCGAAAGTTTGCCACGCGAAGTGAAGACGAGATGCTCGCGATGGGAAAGCGTTACGGGATGGGCCTGCAATTGATCAACATCTTGCGCGATGCCGGCACGGATCTTCGCGCGGGCCGGTGTTATTTTCCGAACGATGAACTCGCGGTGGCCGCGATGGAGCCGTCCCAAATCTTGCGCGAACCGGAACGATTTCAGCCAATCTGTGGCAAGTGGCGGGAGAAAGCAGAGCGGGGGATCGAGGCGGGTTTGCAATACGCGCGTGCGATTCGAAACCGCCGTGTTCGGACAGCGACAGTTCTCCCGGCGCTGATCGGGGCGCGCACTCTCGCGCTCTTGCGCGATGCCGCCGCCACCGCGCTCCGGCGACACATTAAAGTTCCACGACGCGAAGTGCGCGCGATTGTTGCGTCACTCGTTCTTGGATTCGGCGCGCGATCGCGCATCGAGTCGCTTTATCGCGACCTATCGCGATAACCGGTCGCCTTACACAAAATAATTGCGCTGCTTTTCGCTGATCGGTTTCTCGAGCCGCTCCAGAACTTGCATCATATCTTCCCAAACCTTGCGTTTTTCCGAAGGCGATTGGTTTCGGAGCAGATACGCGGGATGATAAGTGATCATCAATGGCGTACCTTCGAATGAGTTCCAACGCCCTCGCAGTTCGCGCATCGGCGAACGCGTCCCGAGAAGTCCTTCCACTGCGACAGCGCCAAGCGCGACGATCACTTTTGGTTTAATGATGTCGATTTGTTCCATCAAATACGGGCGGCAGGTTTGCATTTCGCGCGGTGTTGGCGGGCGATTTCCAAACGAACCGGCCGGCACGTCCGGGCGACACTTTAGAATATTGGCGATGTAAACCTCTTCGCGCGCGAAGCCCATCGCCTTGATGATCTTAGTGAGCAATTGACCGGCGCGGCCGACGAACGGTTCGCCCTGCGCATCTTCATCCGCGCCCGGCGCTTCGCCAATGAACATGATCTCGGCGTCCGGATTGCCGACGCCGAAGACGGTCTGCGTCCGCGTGCTCGCGAGGTTCGGACATTTCGTGCAAGCGCAGACGCGTGATTGAACCGAGGCCAACTGTTCAATCTTGTCGCTGCCTGTCCGCCGCAGGCTTGGCGAAGGCGGGTCAATCTTTATCTCGCGAACGTTGTCGGAGATGCGGAACGTTGCGCCTCGTTTCAGCGCATCGAGGGCACTTCGCGATGCGCACGGATGATGCGTTCTTTCGTCGCGCATACGCTCGAGAGTTTGGAGGACCGCTTCGAGCGCCCGCGGAAATTGCATCAGCCGCATATTGGGAAGTTTTGCGCGAATCGGCAAATGATTTTGACTCGCGTAAGCTTTCGGAGTTGATGATGCGCCCATGAGTTCGAAGCTAAGCGACTACGATTATCCGTTGCCCGAAGCGCTGATTGCCAAGCGTCCACTGGCGCAGCGGGATGAGTCGCGCATGATGGTGCTGCATCGCGGCTCGCAAACGATCGAACATCGACAGTTTCGTGATCTGAAAGCCTTTTTGCAGTCGGGCGACTTGCTGGTCTTGAACAACACCCGCGTCCTGCCCGCGCGCAGATTTTCGGACGATCACGCGGTCGAGTTTTTGTTTTTGGAGAAACTCGGCTCCGCGCGCTGGAAATGTTTGGTCAAGCCCGGTCGCAAGATGCGAGCCGGTGCCGCGACTAAGATCGACAACGTGCTGTTGCGCGTCGAAGACATTTTGCCGAACGGCGAACGGGTCGTCGCGCTGGCCGACGATGTCGATCTTTATGCGTACGGATCGATGCCGTTGCCTCCGTACATCGGCCGCGAAAGCGACTCCGCGGACAACGAGCGTTACCAAACTGTCTTCGCTCAAAACCCGGGTGCGCTGGCCGCACCAACGGCGGGGCTGCATTTCACGCCGGAACTTTTGTCCGAGATTCCGCACGCATTCGTCACGCTTCACGTCGGCCCGGGCACTTTTCGGCCGGTCCACTCTGAAAATGTCGCGGAACATCGGATGCACGCCGAATCGTTTTCAATTTCCGAGGAGGCGGCCGCGAAAATTAAGCAGGCCGGGCGCGTCATCGCTGTGGGAACAACTACAGTCCGCACATTGGAATCAGCCGCCCGCAAACTTGACCGCTTAAAGCGGTCAAGGTTAGATCGGACGGTGATCGAACAACAACGCGCGGAGACGGACATTTTCATTTACCCGCCATTCGAATTTCGTGTGGTCGATGTTCTGCTAACCAATTTTCACTTGCCGCGCTCAACCTTGCTCCTGCTGGTCAGCGCTTTTGCCGGCCGCGAATTTTTATTGCGAGCGTACGAAGAAGCGATCCGCGAGAAATATCGTTTTTACAGCTACGGCGATTGTATGTTGATCTTGTAAGACCAACCACGAATGCACACGAATCACTGGAAGAGTGGAACGAGGAATTTTTCTTAGTGTAAATTCGTGTCCAGTCGTGGTTAAACAACAACGATGAACCTCCCTGAGGAACCAAAGGGCGAGCTCGTGATTCAGACGATCGCGATGCCCAAGGACACTAATCGCGATGGCGACATTTTTGGCGGCTGGTTGGTTTCGCAAATGGATTTGGGCAGCGCGATCCTGGCTGGCAAAGTGGCAAAGTCGCGCGTGGTGACCGTGGCCATCGAGGGGATGTCGTTCCTTAATCCCGTGCGCGTAGGTGACACCGTCGCGTGTTATGCCTGGATTGAGAAAATCGGACGCACCTCGATGAAAATTTGTGTCGATGTTTGGGTGACGCGTTATCGGACGGGCGAGCGCGTCAAAGTCACAAACGGCGTTTTCACTCAGGTCGCACTCGGCCCGAACGGGAAGCCGACCCCGGTGAAACGCGATTAGGGCTACGGCTGCGCCGGTTCGCTGTCGGTCTGGTTTGCGATTGCAGCCGACGCGGAAACAGTCACCGGGGGAGTGATTGGCTCGGCCCAGGATCCCGGAGAACTTTCAACACTCGTTGTCATTTGCGGCTCGCTCGGCACTGCCGATTTCATTTTCTCCTTCAGCTGGCGATTCGCCGCTTTTTGGGCGCGAGCCGTCGCGTGTCTGCGCTCCTTCGTTTGTTTTGCGACATAATGACGATAGCCCATTTCCCGACGCCCATTGGCGCTCATGTAGGCGCAGCCGCCGAAACTGAATGAGACGGCGAAGATGAGAAGCAGAGGCAGGGTTTTCTTGTGCACGCAACTTGTAAAGCACAAGGCGTGCGAGGTGTAGCGGCCGCCGTCTCGGCGGCAATGATTATCGCGGGTTCTTGCCGCTGAGGACAGCGGCCCCTACAATTTCACAGCAACTCGCGCACGCAATTTACCGCGCGGAGATAAACGCGGTGCGGACCTCCACGCAACAGCTCCTGCGTCATTAGATCAACCGGGTCGTTGCTTTGGGCCGGCATCATCTGCGGCAGCGCGGTTTCGTTTTCGCCGCTCCGCGAAATCTCGAGCAAGTCCTCGCATTGCGCTGGTATGACTCGGAACTGAACACCGCTGGAATTTATCGTGACGTCGCCGATTGGGCCGCCTTCCCGCTGGCGCAGCTCGATGTCGATCTTACGATTATTCGCATCCACAAATCTGCAGCTCCCGTTGCGCGCGGGCTCGTTGACCTTCCAATTCAGCTGCGCACCCAGCCAGCCGAGTAAAAGGAGAGCAGTCGATTTGAATCCGGACCCGTAATCGATATTGAGGCTTTCGATTTTGGAAAAATGATGATGCGACGCCGGGTGATCGAAGAATTGCGCAATAGCATGCCGCACCTTGTCGAGTCGTGTCCAATTAAGATCGCAAAGCACGATCCTTTGTTTCGCTTCCTCTTGCGCGGTTTCGACGAGATGCATTTGCGCGCCAAAGTCCTTCCACGTTTGGCTATCGAAGATCAATCGATTCACCCAC
>CATPAT010000105.1 GCA_955652155.1 uncultured Chthoniobacterales bacterium
AAAATTAAATTAGTCGCACTCCAGCCTGCCGGAAGCCCCCTCGTGGCGGCGTGTTTGCAGCAACTGGTGTGCCGGGAACTACGTTGAACCGCTAATTCAGCGAACAAAATCTGCGTGAAATTCTGAGGCTCTGAAAAAGAAAGTTTGCTGTGTTAAAATCGCCTGGCGTTAATACGCTTTGAGTATGGTTCTTAGAGCTTCTGTCCTACTCGCCCCATCTGCACTAGCCAATCCCCATCGAATCCGCATCAGCGCAGTTTGAGAAGAACACCGTCGATCGCAAAGTCGAGCGCCGCCAGCTTGAAGGGCTTGATGAGCACCGTCGCGTTCACTCGCCGGAAGAAAAACTCCATCGCCGGATTGTTCTGGTGGCCGGTAAAAAAAATGAACCGCCGAGCAGTGGCCGGCCGGGCCCGCGTCACCGCCCAGTAGAACATCTCGCCCCCGACTTGCGGCATCATCATGTCGCAAATGATGAGATCAAAGGCGCCCTTCATGATCTGGCGCAGGCCCTCGGCACCACTCCGGACGGAGGTCACCCCATAAGAGCGGAAGACCAGGTGGTCGTGGAGAACCTCCCGGAAATCATCACGATCTTCCAGGAGCAAAACTCTCCGGGCCGGCCCTCTGAGCGGCGCCACTTCCTCGTCAATGTCGAGAGTGACGGACTCCACAGGATAGGAAACGGGATAGGAAGCTCGCGGTCGCTGGCGCATGGTCCCCAGCAGATTAGCAAGACGGGTGCCCTCGGGGCAGTGCGAGACGCTCTTTCCCCACCGTTGAACACCGCTGGCGCATTGAGCGCCTTCGGGCTATAACATGATTCGTGGCCGCCATTCGTAAAATTAACGTCGTGAATCGAACGCTCTTGGTAATTGTCGCGTTTTTGATGTGCGTCGGCTGTCAGATGGACAAAAGGTTTTCTCAACTTCAAACCGGAATGACGAAAGCCCAGGTCCTCAAGATAGTTGGTAAACGTCCGACCGGCGATAAGACGCAAGACGGGACGGAAATCTTGCAATGGGAGACCGGCAGTCATTACGCCAAGTTTAAGAACGGGCGGCTGATCGACTACGGGACGGAATAAGATTTCATACTGAAAGTCTACAAGCACCCGCGACAGGTGTCGGTATGCTGCCTGATAGCCACTCACCCGACGTAGCCGCCGCCTGGTCTTTTCTTCTTCCTCGGTGTTGGCGTGGGCGTGGGCCGCTTCGGGGTATAACTACCAGGCGGGTTCCTTACATTCCCGGGACGCCAAGGCCGCGGCGAATATGACGGCGGGTAGGCGACTGTGCCCGATGGATAACCCGTCCAAATACTCGGGCCACTTTGAGTCACCGGCACGCCCTGGACCGGTGTTGGTTGCGGTTTCGATCGCTTCTTAGTTGGTCGAGCTGGACCTGCTTCCGCCGTTTCCGTCTGCGGTGGCGGTGCATTTTGCCCCTGAACTACGGCAAGCATGAGATCCTGGCTCGGCAATAGCGGAAGACCCGCCAGCAACGGATGCGTTTTCAAAAGCTCTTCGATCCTGACGTTTGTCGGCTTTGGAATCTTTGTGGCACCGCTTGGCACGCGCACCATTTGTCCGCCTTGGATGAACGATGATTGATCGATATGATTTTTCAACGTCATCCGCGCACCCCCTTCAAGGACGATCAAATGATCGCCGCCTTGCGGCGTAGAATCGACAATCAGCGTTGTGCCGGTAATCCCAACTGTCACAGCCTTGGTCGAAACCTCCGCTCCGCTGGAATTCTTTTTGACATAAAGAAGAATCGACCCGCTATCCAAGCGAACGCTACGGCCGGCTCGGTCGAAACTGAAAATTGTGTTCTCACCAAGTCGCGTGATCGTTAAATCCCCAAAGGTCAGCTCCGAGCGCGAATCGTCTCCCGTCCGCAGCGCGGTGCCATTGCTAACTTTGTCATTGAGCGCGGCCGGCCGTGCATCGGCTTGTTCTGGTAAAAGTTGGACCTCGTGAAAAATGGCGGTGACGTGGCCTTCCGGTTCCGAAGTTTGCGATAAAGCAAAAGTGGCGATGAGCGCTCCCGTCATAACGAAAGCACACAAAATCACTCGTGGACCAGGGGTCATGGATTCAGCGAATGATCTACTAAGTTTGCCGCTGAATGTCGACTACCGCGATAGGACGAGATCTGCGGCTAAGTTGCTTGCACCTCGCGCGCGACTTCCGAAAAATTCCGTGGCAGGTCACCCAGCTTTTTCACTACCAGCATCGAGCCGGCGGATTGCCATTTCGTAGCCAAACCCTGACGAATCAGTTCATCACAGACCTTCAACACGCCTGGCTCGTAATCAGGCGCTACTTCCAGTTTTTGTCGTTTTCGAAATTTATTTTTCAAGCGGATCCACAGGCGCTTCAATCTCCGATCCGCATCACGCCATTTGAAATTGTCATTTGGCAAGGCGTCATGAAACGCCACCAGCGCTGGATATTGGCCTGACGATTGGAGCGCGTTCCAATGCGCAACTACATCCGCGAGGACGCCTTCAAAAGTGTGATCGCCGTCAATGAACAAAAACCCAAACCTCAAGTTTGGTATCGGCACGCGCGAATCGGCCACCAGCAAATGTACACGGCTTTTGTTTGCCACACGCCCCAGGTAATCTTTGCACGCGCGATCTTCGTGCGACCTGTTGTCGATCGAATAAATCTCGCGATCCAGTGCCGCGGCGGCGGCGAGCAAAACCGTGGAACCGGCGAGGTTGCGCCCGATCTCGAGAATATTTCCCGACGTGGCTTTTGCCGCCTTCCATAACAGTGCCGCTTCGTCGAAGCCCTGGCGGATGAGACGGCGATTGCGACTATCGCAAGTGAAGATCCAGGCCAGATCTTCAAAGCCTTCGGTCGCGGGATGCGTTGATTCTTCCACCGAGGCGATAAAAGCCTGACTCATCGTCGCGCGCAACTCGTCGATCCAGTTTCGCGTTACCCGAAAAGTGGTACCGTTTCGAGCGTGGAGTCGATCCAGACCAGCAGCCAAGCTTCCGCAAATCCGTCTCGCTTTCGGCGGCGCCATGTTCAACGCGTCGATTTCATAGTCCCCGGCGTGCAAAAGGCCGGCACAACTGCGATCCACGATTTTCTGGCTCAACATCCGCACGTCGCGCTGCTGCGTGACCAGGCTCTCCATTTCTTCGACAAAGAAGAACATTTCTCCGGTGAGCCCGACTATCGGATTTTGCTCGGGAACTTCGATCCCCGCTGGCGGTGGCGGGTGGCGGGAGAGGTCACCGCTGACTATCTTTATTATCCGCAGGCGATCGAGCGTATCGCCCGCTACAACGCGAAAATGAAATTGATCATTTCACTGCGCCATCCGATCGAGCGCGCGTTTTCCCAATGGAACATGCGACGTGAGAAAGATCAGGAGCCGCTGGAATTCATCGACGCCCTGAAGCGCGATCAAGAAATTGGGATCTGGAAAGGGCCGCGCGGAAACGCTTACCTAGCCCGTAGCCTATACCTCCCTCAACTCGAAAAGGCTTTCCAACTCTTCCCGCGCGAGCAGGTGTTCATTATTAAGTACGAGAACTTCCGCGCCGATCCTTTCCCCCTACTTGATCGCATGTTCGATTTCCTTGGCCTGCGAAGAAAATCCCATTTGAAGAACAGACAACGCAACGTCGGTTCTTATTCGCGAAAACTAACTTCCGAGGAGCGCGAATATGCGAACCGCATTTTCGACGAAGATATTACCAAGGTCGAAGCGCTTCTTGACTGGGACTGCGCTGATTGGCGCTTCAAAACGTCCGTTTCGGCGAGCGCTTAGTTTACAAATCGCGCGCCGTTTAGACGTTGCTGCCGCTCCATTTGAGTTTCTGGCGGACCACGCTGAAGAACGACATGTCCGGCATCGCCGCCAATTGCAGCGTCTTTTTCGCTTTCCGGATCTGAACGGTGGCGTCCTTCGTGATCCGGACCGGCTCACGTCCGTCAACAGTCAGATAAACCGGGTAATCCGGCTCGCTCGCTTCCACTTCGATCGTCCAATTCTCTGAAACGATAATGGAACGATTTGTCAGCACGTGCGGACAGATCGGCGTAATCACGAATACTCCGGATTCCGGCTCCAGGATCGGTCCGCCCGCGGAAAGCGAATAGGCAGTGGAACCGGTCGGTGTCGCGATAATCAAACCGTCGGCATTGAACTCCGTCAGCGGTTCACCGTTTACGCGTGTGTGCAGTCGAATCAATCGCGAGATTTCGCCGCGGCTAAACACGGCGTCGTTCAGCGCAATCATCGGTTCGTGCTTTTCCTTCGAATCCCGAAGCACGACCTCGAGCAGTGCGCGAGTGCTAAATGTCATTTTCCCTTTGGCGATACATTCAACTGCTTCCCGAAATGCCGGTGAGCTCGCGCACGTCAAAAAACCAAGCGAGCCGACATTAATCCCAAAAATCGGTGGACTCGATTCGCCGAGATGGCCGGCCACATTCAAAATAGTGCCGTCGCCTCCGACCACGACCAGCAAATCGACCTTGCCTGCGAGTTGAGCGATCGTGGTATCGGAACGCTGGCCACTGACCGCCGCGGTCTCTTTCTCCAGCAAGGTCGACATCGAGAAACGGGCAAACTCCGCTATCAGCGAGTTGATCAGCTCCCCAACTCCGGGTTTACCCGGGTGCGCGATCAATCCGATTGTTTTCGGATGCATATAAAAAATTCCTGGTTGCCATCGGTTCCGGTGATGGTCGATGGAACGAGACCAACCACATGATAATTCGCTTTTTCGACAAACTTCACAATTTTTTGCTGCGCTTTTTCGTGGAGTGCAGGCTCGCGCACAATTCCACCCCGGCCGACATCTTTGCGCTCTAATTCAAATTGCGGTTTGATTAGCGCCAGAATCATACCGTCCTGGGTTATCAACTCGAAAGCCCGAGGCAAGATCAAAGTCAGCGAGATGAACGAGACGTCGATCACGCAAAGATCGACCAGTTGAGGGATTTGTTCACGCGAAAGAAATCGCGCATTCACTTTTTCCATCACCACCACACGCGAATCGTTTCTTAATTTCCAAGCCAATTGACCGTGACCAACATCGATCGCGAATACTTTCGGCGCGCCGCGTTGCAGCAGGCAATCGGTAAATCCACCGGTGGACGCGCCAATGTCGATCGCGGTCTTTCCCTGAACAACGACTCCAAAAAAGTCGAGCGCACCGCCAAGTTTCAACGCGCCGCGACTCGCGAATTGCGGCGGCTGCACAACCGAAATCGGGGCGTCGACTTCAATCAGCTCGGCCGCCTTCTTGAATACGTGGTCCCCCACCCTGACTTCGCCCGCCATGATCGCGCGCTGCGCGCGCGCGCGGCTTTCAAAAAATCCACGCTCGACCAAAGCCTGATCGACTCGCGCCTTCTTTTTCATGGGCTGCAAACTTCCAAAATCGAATCATGGATCGCTCCGATCGTAGACGTCAGCTGCTCCGAGGTAATGCAAAGCGGCGGCATCAACACGATCACATTACGAATCGGCCGGGTCAGCAACCCGCGCCCGCGCGCGGCGAGGCAAACTTTCGTTGCAAGGCTTGTCCTGAGCGCAGTCGAAGGATCGACATCCGCCGCTTGTTTCAGCTCGATTCCGGCGATGAAGCCGCACCGGCGAACCTCATTCACCGCCGGCAACCCTCGCAGTTTCGCGAGTCCGGCACTCAGTTGTTCGATTTTCGGCTGCAATTTTTCCAGGACGCTCTCTTTCTCAAAAACTTCAAGGCTCGCTTTCGCGGCCGCGCAGCCGAGCGCGTTTCCGGTGTAACTGTGTCCGTAAGCGAGCGCTTTTCCTTCTCCAATCGAACCGTCGAAGCGTGAAAAAATTTCTTCTGTAACTAACGTCATCGCCAGCGGCAGATACCCGCCGGTCAGTCCCTTTCCCAGCACGGCAATGTCCGCGAGCAGCGACTCGTGTTCGCTGGCAAACATTTTTCCCGTTCTTCCGAACCCGGTCATCACTTCGTCGACGATTAAGAGCGCGCTGGTTCGATCGCACCATTCGCGCACCGCGCGCAACGTTCCCGGCGGCCAAAGTTTCATTCCCGCTGCGCCTTGAATCAGCGGCTCGATCACAACCGCGGCGATCTTCGCCGCTTCGGTCGCCGAAATTCGCTCAAGCGTCTTTAAATCGGGAACGTGGATCACGGGAAAATTCCATCGTGTCGGTCCGATTTGGAACATCGCAGCCGCGCCGAGTGCGGCCGCGCCCGCAGTGTCGCCATGATAGCCGTGCTGAAACTTGATGAATTGATGTTTTCTAGAATTTCGCAATCCCAATATTGATCGGCGATTCGAAGAGCGACCTCGATTCCGGTCGAGCCATCGTCGGAATAGAAAACGCGGGTTAGCGAATTAGGCGGGAAAAGATCGACAATCGCCTCTGCCAGTTC
>CATPAT010000106.1 GCA_955652155.1 uncultured Chthoniobacterales bacterium
AATCAGCCGAAGGCCTGCGCGGCGATACCGCCAGCAATGTGACCAAGCCGGCTAAACTCGAGACCGGAAAAACCATCAACGTTCCGCTCTTCATCAAAGAAGGCGAGACGATCAAGATCGACACCCGCACCGGCGCCTACATGAGCCGGGCGTAGGCTCTTCCTCTCCGTCTGACTCTTAACGAATTTAACCGCGGATTACGCGGATAACGCAGATTCAAATCGCGTCTTTAATGATTCGTCGCATCATTGTTGGATGAAGCTCTGCATCTGCGGCTTTGCGATTCTGATTGCGACGTCAATTGCGAACGCCTCAAGCGGAGCCCCGCTAAACGTGAGTCTCAATGAACTCATGGCACATCCGCGGAGCTACAACGGCAAGACTGTGTCTGTTACAGCTTATTTTGCTTCTTCGTGTGAGTTTTGCTTCTCGATTTGGCCTGACGTTCGCACCGCGCGTGATTTAAATAGCTTTCATAAAAGAATCGCGATTGGTCACGCTGCTCGGGGCGTACGGATCGCCGAACCCCCACGCAACTTCGACGGATATGTTCATGTGGTTGGAACATTTCACTACAGGTATCTTTGGCGAAGGGAATATGTCCGACATCCGAGGACAGATCCCGAAAGGGTCGTCGTCGAAGCGAATGTTGGTTACGGAGGGATGGGTCTCGATGACAAGGAGATCACAAATATCGCTGAGTTTCGCATTCTTGGTCCACGCATTCCGCTAGGGATATGGTAATGACGGGGAAAAGTTCGGGTAATCTGCGGATAGCGTTTCGCTGATGAATCGAAGATCGCCACTACGTCGCGGACGAAAACTGGGGCGAGGCGTCAAAGTCGCGCCGTATGTCGTGCCGACGACGCGGCGGGCGCCGCAGCCGAGCGGGTTCATAGTTCCGACGCGCTGGGTGAAATTTATTTTCGCCATCTTTCTCCTGCCGGTCTGCGCGATTCTAACGCAGACGTTTTTCACCGTTTTCGCCCGCGCCACGATGACGCAACGGCTGTGGGCCGGACAGGAGTTCTGGTTCTTCTCGTTAGGCGCGGTCCTTTGGCTGATCGCATTCATTGGTTTGCCGCGACCAATCCTGCTTTACGTTTTCGGACACGAACTGACGCATGCGCTTTGGGTTTGGTTAATGGGCGGCCGCGTTAGCCGGTTTCGGGTCGGACGCGACGGCGGTCATGTTGTGACCAACCGCACCAATTTTTGGATTGCGCTCGCGCCGTATTTTTTTCCGCTCTACAGCATTCTCGCCATCGCGATTTATGGCCTGCTCAGCATTTTTTACAACGTGCAACCCTACGGCCGATTGCTTTACGCCGTAATCGGCGCGACCTGGGCGTTTCATCTCACATTCACTTGCTGGATGATCCCCAAGAACCAAACCGATCTGCGCGACCACGGAACCTTTTTTTCCTTGGTCGTGATCTATCTCCTGAACCTCACTCTGCTCAGCGCGATGCTGATATTATCGTCGCCGCACATCACTTTCGTGAGTTTTGGCGCGGATCTCGCGAAAAACATCGGCAACTTTGCGCAGTGGATGGCCGACTTGACCGAGCGTTTCGTTCAAGGCGCGCAGCATTAACTCGTCACCACTGCAAACGGCAAGGTCGACAGTGCGTCAGCAACGCGAATTTGTCGGTTCTGGATCGATAACTCGCGTCCGGTAAAAATTTCGCGTCCACGTTCGAGCGCTAAATTTTCCGGCAACTCGATCGCTGTGTCCTTCCAAACGTCGCCGACTGGTGGAAAACCGATTCGCGACGAGAGGCGCGGCACGATAACGACAGCCCAATGGCGATCCAATCGGCGCGCGAAGCTGATGCAGCAATCGGCCAATGTTCCGCTCGCGCGGAGCGGCAAATAATCACCATTCCGGAAAAGTTCGACATGTTCGTTCCGAAAATGCAGTGCTCGCTGGGTCAGAAACATTTTGATTCGGCCGTCCGGCCAGTTTTGTAGAAGATCTTCCGGCCTTTTGCTCGATAAACACGAAAGCATCTCCGCGCGCACTTTGTAATCGACGGGGCGGCGATTGTCGGGATCGACCAGCGAGTAATTCCAGACTTCGTTGCCTTGATAAATGTCGGGTACGCCCGGGGACGTCAACTTGAGCAAAGCCTGCGCCAGCGCATTGACGGCGCCGAGTCGCGCGATCTCTTGCGCTACGGGCAGAAACGTTGGTAGGAATTTGTTCTTCGTGCTCGGTTCCAAAATCTTGGCAACGAAATCTCGCGTGGCGGCGAGCCACTCTTCGTTCGGCTGGATCCAGCTCGTGTTCAGCTTGGCCTCATTCAACGCCTTCGTCATGTAAGCCTGGATCCGTTCGATGTATTCAGGGCCGACATTTTCCGCAGACGCCCCGTTCGCTGCGACCGGCCAGGTGCCGAGCAACGTCTGGTAAAGCAAATATTCCTCGTTCGCATCGGGCGCTTCCGATTCGTTGACATCTTTCTTCCAGCGGCGATTCACCGTTCGCCAGCGCTGCAACGAACGTCGCCAC
>CATPAT010000107.1 GCA_955652155.1 uncultured Chthoniobacterales bacterium
CGTTTTTAGGCGATCCACTTTTCCCTTGATCCGATTAAACTGGGCAAGCCGCTGACTGAGATCGAGTGCCTTGGCCTCCCATTCCTTGATATTGGCCTGGAGGTTTTCCATCTGCTTGCCGATCGATTCGCGGCGCGTTTTTAATTTCTCGAGAGTGTCGGCACGGAAAAGCTGAATCAGCTTGTCCTGCTTCGTGATTTCATCGTTGAGCTTGAGGATTTTGGGATGATTCGGCCGCAAATCTTTGGCCAAGGTTTCGCGTTCGGCTTTCAGAAGCTGGATCTGTTGCTTCGCCTTTAAGTAATCGCCCTCCGGTCCAACGTCCGAAAACGGCATACCCTGATTGTCAGAACCTTGACCAGATGCCGTCTCGGTTTTGTTTTGGGCGCGGTCGAGGTTTTGGTCGAGATCGAGCAGGTTGAGCAAGTCGTACTCAGTTTTAAGTTGAGCGTACTGCTGATTCAATTTGACCAAATACTGAGCGGCGCTGTTCCCCTGTTCTTGAATGAAGCCGATGTTGTTTTGCTTCTGGAACTCGAGCATTTCATCTTCGCCGTTCCGCAAATCTTTTTCGACCTGGATAAGCTGCTCGGTAATTCCGGTCGTAATTTCGTGGCCGCGGTCCTCGCGCATTCCACGTTTGAAATCAAGATACTTCTGCATGACTCCATTCAAATAGGCCTGGGTGTACTCGGGCGCGCTGCCAACCGCAGCCAGGTCAAAAATCGAAGTGCGCGGCTTTTGCAAGACCGTGATTTCAACCGGAACCGGCTGCAATTCAGGGTGCGCGGAACGAACGAGCGATTCAGCGCTATGTCTCACTTCCGCGCTCTGCATCAATTGAATTTGTGTCCCGTAAAAATTGACGCTGTCCTCGCTGTAAACCGCGCCCTGGGCGATGTTCAATTTTCCCGCCAGCATCATTTTGCTGGACGAAAGATATGAAGGCGGCATCTGGTAAATGAGAAACGCCTCAACAAATAATCCGAGGCAGGTGGTTAGGACCGGAATCCACCAGCGCCGTAGAAAAAGCGACTTGTAGCGGTGCAGCCGCGTGATAAAAGCGGCAGACCAAGAAGTAGAAAGATTTTTACCGACTGTCGCGGCCTGCATATTACATGTTAATCAAGCGCTGCGGCACGTAGATCTGGTCGTCGGGCCCAAGCTCCAAGTCTTCATCAGTGTGCCCTTCTTCGATGACGCGCTTAAGATCGACAGTGGACTCCTGACCGGTTTTGCGAGTCAGCTTTACCTTGCGCTTGTTGGCGAAGTCACCAAATCCGCCCGCCTTAATAATCGCTTTGCTCACCGTGTAACTCTCGTCTGGCGGAATTTCCTGCGGTCCTTGCGCTTTGACTGAGCCATAGACATAAATCCGGCCGCGGGATTTTTCACTCACCCGATCTACCGCCAGGATGACCGTCGCGTGATAATAATATTCTTTTTCCAGCAACGATTTAATCGTGTAGGCCAGTTCTTTGCACGATTTACCCCGAGCCGGCACGAGCCCGACATAAGGGACCTCCAGCTCGCCGTTATCGTTGACGCGCAATCGCTGGGATTCGTTATCCCGATCTTCGACCACTCGGAAGCTCACGTAGTCGTTCGATCCAAGTTTCTTTTTGTCATCCAACACGGCCATCGAGTTTGTCCGCATCACGGTACTGGTCGCAGTTGAGGGGCCGTCGGAGGAAGGCGGCTTTGGCGCCGCGGGCGCTGGACTGGTCGCGTCTTGAGCGAATATCGGGTTAGTCAGAAAAAGGCAGACCGCGCCGACGAATGGATACAACCAGACTCTCATGTTAACCCTCAATTTACCCCTTTTGCGCTGTTTAGAAACTGTAAGTGCCGTCGACAGAAATGCGGTTCTGGTTGTAATCGCGCAACAACAAGTTGGAGTCTTTGCTCGTGCCCTGATAGCGGACGCCGAGAGTAACGTGCGGCGTCAACTGATAGCCGAGGGTAATCGCGCCGCCGATCCGATGAAAATGCTCGCCTGTGCCCAATGGAACCGGACTGAAGACCCCGGCGAAACCGCCCGATTCTTCGGCGTCTTCAAAAAAGAACTCAGTCGAAAGCAGAGTGTTGCGGATCAGATTCCAAGTCAGGGTATGCCGAACGTAATTGAGCGTGATGTAGTTTGAGTTGATACCAAGCTGATTTTCGTGACCGGCACTCACCGTTTGGCTGAGCTGTGCGTTGATGCGGTGGGCAATTAGTCCGTTCACATAATAGTCCTGCAGGTCCTTGTGATCTGGCACAAGAAAGGTAAATGGACCGAAGGCAAAATTGACGAAGTTGTGGTCGAAATTGATCCACTGATAGCCGCCGGCCGCGCGCACTTTCAAGTTATTCGTCAACGCAACTTCAACGAATCCACCCACGCTGTAGTCTTTATTGTCATTGAGAATGCTTTGGTCATAGCGGGTAAAGACAGCGTTGCCTTCTGCACCAACCGTGATCGTCGGATTGACGATAAAAGCCGCCGAACCCTGGACGATTTCCGAATTGCGATTCAAATAATCGAACTGATTGGTCGTGGCGACGAAGTTGTAATGATCGTAACCGACCTGAAGGAGCAGCTTGTTTAGATCCCACAGGACGGAGAGGCCGGCGGTGTTTTCAAAACGGCCGTAATTGACCACATTGCTCAACGCCCCTTCCTGAATCGGATCCTGTTGGAGTTGCATCCGATCATGAATGTTGATGCGGAAGTCGCTCACAAAAATGTCGAACGCGATCTGCGACTTCGGCGCGACCAATATAAAATCGGTGTCGTTCTTGGAATGATCGAGATAAAAAGCGTAGCCGATACCGAGATCGAGACGCAAGGTGTTCAGTTGGGTTACGGGCCAGATGGCGTCGAGCGTCAAATTAGGAGTAACGATGACATCATCTTGCGAATTGGATCTTATGGTGATGAAACCAGGACCAGTCGGGTTGGGGATCACAGCAGTGCCATCATCGGCATAGTTGATATTGTCGTTGTACTCGACACCAACGGTCGCGCCCACTCGAAATCGAACGGGGCCCAACAGCAAATTATAGGGGATGCGGGAGACATCCTGCTCCCGGGCATCCGAAGCCTCCTGGCCGGCCAATGACGGACGCACCGCGTCCTGCGCATAGACACCCGCGCTCGCGACCAACATCGACATCACGAACAAAAGCGTGACCGATTTCCAGAAGTGGCCGCGGCGCAAGGAGTTAAGACGACGACTCATAGGCAGGCTGATCAGATTAAAGGCTCAAGCAGTTGTAGTACCATCAAAATCCCAAGCGGGTAACGCAACGCATCTTAAACGCTCGCCCTCCGTCCAAGGTCCTATTTTCTTATCTCGTTATCCGTTCTTTTCGGTCGTATGTTTTACGAGAAAACACCCCGCTGAAGCAAGAGAAATCGGAGGAAATTTTATACGGTTTCATGGGAAAAAGGCCGCACGATCTGACCTGGCGAAGCGGGCCTCTTGAGCCGCAAAATTATCGCACCTGGCCCACTCTAAGCTGTTATTGCTCACATGCTTTGCGCTTGCCCGCGAATTAAACCTCGATGGGTCAGGATCTTCCGGCGTCTTCCCGCCCTTGCTTTTCTCGGATTTCTGGCTGCAAATCACTCTGGCTACGCGGGTGGCCCGGCAAAGAACGACGCCCAAATCGAATATATCGCACCGGACGGGCAATTTTCTTCCTTAACCGCGGCCCATCCCGCGCATTACAAGCCGACCGCGGCCTTCGTCGATACTGACACTATCAGCTGTGTTCTAAAAGAAGGCGAAACGACGTTCATCATCGAATTGCCAAACAATGCACCGCGGGACCGTTTCACCTTTCTGAACGAAAACGCGGAGGCCTGCGGCGAACTCCGAATCGCAGTTTCCGATTCACCGCTGCGCGCGGACAGCCCCAAGTGGACTGAAGTGGACGGCATCGTCCCGTTTGCTCACAAGCGTCTCTTTAAATTGTCGATGTTAGGCGTGGAAACAAAATTCATCCGGCTCTCATTCAAGGTCGATGGACAGCGCCAGGATTCCGCGCAGATCTCTCATCCATTTCGAACGTCCGTTCTCGCGGCGGAGATCAACTCAAATTTTAGCAGATTGCATGAACCCGGCCACGATCTAAGCGTCGCCGCGGTCTCGGTCGCGCCACTTACGGCGAGGCAGAAATAGATAATTTTTCGCCTTACCGCGGTTTGATAAAAGGCTGCGCACGCAATCACGGGCGAAAATTTCAGAGGCATGGAACTAGCTCTTAAAAATCACGGCTTGATTGTTGTGACGCATGCGATTGGACAAAGAAGATCAGACCACAAAAACGCCGATTCAATCGCCTTTGCTCGATCTGGTCGTCGCACCTCATCTCGAGCACCTCTCTCATGAAAACAAAACCGCTCACTCCATATCTGAAAGTCATTCGCCATCGTGCGATGATTATTTTGCGATTGTTGCCCGGGCTACGAACGATGCAGTTCGGGATTGGGATGTAAAAAGCAACGGGCTCTCATGGCCGCAGGGCTTAGAACGTCTCCTCGGGTACGACCCGTCAACCACTGAGTGCAACGACATCGGTTTCTGGCAAAAGAATCTTCACCCCGCTGATCGCGCTCGTATCGCTTCCTCGATTCGCGACACGTTTGCCAGCTCGTCCGACCACTGGAGCGGCGAATATCGCTTCCGCCGCGCGGAGGGCGATTACATCAATGTCCTGGAACGCGCGCTGGTTTTACGTGCCCACGACGGCATAGCCCAGCGTCTGATCGGTTCGCTCATGGATGTCACCGCCCGCAAACAATTGCAGGATCAGCTCTGCCGCTCTCAAAAAATGGAAGCGTTCGGCCAACTTGCCGCCGGGCTCGCCCACGATTTCAACAATTTTCTCACCACCATTCTCGGTTATGGCGATTTGCTTCTGCACGAGCGCCAGATCAAGGGTGCTCTCGCGGATCACGTCACGGAAATTCGCGCCGCCGCCGCCCGTGCGTCCGCTTTGACTCAGCAACTTTTGGCTTTCAGTCGCAGGCAGCCGCTCGAACCTGTGACCATCGAAGTCAATTCGATCATTACCAATCTCGAACGCTCGTTACTCCGGCTCATCGGGGAAAATATTTCCGTCGTTTGCCATCTTCACCACGAGAAGGAGGGCGCGCACATCAAAGCCGACCCGAACCAGATGACGCAAATTATTCTCAATCTTGCGGTGAACGCGCGCGACGCAATGCCCAAAGGCGGCCAGCTCACACTCGAGACCGCGATTGTCGATCTCACCAAGGAAACACAATCGCCGTTCCTTTGCGGCGACTTTGTTCCTGGCCAC
>CATPAT010000108.1 GCA_955652155.1 uncultured Chthoniobacterales bacterium
AGCCGGCCTAAGTAATCTTCTTCCCACCTGTCGCAAGCGCTGTTAAGCCGAACGTCGATGAAACGGTTTCTCTGGCTCGATATCTCAAAGGGGCTAGCGATTCTCTTTGTCGCTTACTTTCACTTTTTCAGGACCTACTTCGAGCACGGCACAGTTCCACCGGCCGACTGGAGTGGGCTCGCGACCAGCGCGCTGACCATCTTGAATTTGGTGTGGTTGAAAATATCGGGACTCGGTTTTCATGCTGTCGGCGTTTTTATCATCCTCAGTGGTTGGACGCTCATGGAGTCGACCACGCGCCGGGCCGAATCGGGCCGGGTGGAATGGGGCGCGTGGTATCGCGCGCGGTTCCTGCGGCTTTATCCGATGTATTGGGTCGCGCACCTAGTTTATCTGTTTTCGCCTTTCATCGCGCGGCTCGAACCTGTCGATAGCCGCATTATCCTGAGTCTGCTCGGTCTCCGCTTCATCGATATTCAGATGAACTTCATGTACCTCAATGCGGCGTGGTGGTATTTTTCCATGCTGATCCAGTTTTATTTGATCTTTCCACTGCTATTTTGGACGGCGCGTCGTCTGGGGCCATGGAGCTTTTTGTTAATCGCATGTGCCGTCGGATTCTTCGCGCGTTATCTGTTGCTCGTCGTTTACCCACAAAATGGATTGTGGGTCCTCGGCGGTTTCGCCATTTGTCGTTTGCCGGAATTCGCGCTCGGCATAGCGCTGGGAATGTGGCAAAGCGGATCGCCCGCGCGGGTCGAATGGTTTCTCCTGCGCGGGGCGGGATTCGTGACGGGATTAATCCTCTATCCCGCAGCTCTGCAGCTCTATGACGGCATCTACAGATACATTTTCGTCGATTTCGCGACCGGAGCGTGTTGCTTCCTCGAAATCGCCGGGATTGCCGGAATCATTACGTGCTTCAAAGGTCCCGCCAAAATCTTAGGTCTCGTTGGCGTGTTTTCGTACGGCCTCTACCTCATTCACCAGCCCTATGTCATTTGGCTGGGACTTCGGATTCGGAATCAACCGGTCTGGATGTTCCTCTTAATTTTTGTGGCAACGCTGGCCGTGCTCAGCGCATGGGGAATGCTTTTGGAAAAAGCGACCGATGCGCTGGTGAATAAACTCATCCCGACAAAGAAACGGGCGGTCACTGAAAGCTCTCGTAAGGTCGACCATTAATGGATTAGCATCACGACCACGTCTTCTTAGCTTGGCCGCAACTTGCTCTTGATTTCTTGGACGAGCTCGCAGGGACTCCGACCCAACTCGATCACCACTGCGCCCTCTGTTGGTTGGGGCTCTTCCAAATCAACGAACTGACTTTCCAGCAATGCCGGATTCATGAAATGTCCGCGCCTCTGCCGGAGTTGATTTGCGATGAGTTCATAATCTCCGCGAAGAAATACCAGCTTCACGTCAGCATTCACTCGGAGACGCCGCCGATATGCTTCTTTTAGCGCGGAACAAGCTAGGACCGCGTTCTCGCCTGCGGCAACACATCGCTTGATCAGCTCACGCAAATTCTCCAGCCACGGCCACCGGTCCTCATCCGTCAACGGAACGCTCTGCCGCATTTTGTCGATGTTCGCCTGCGAATGGAAATCGTCGGCCTCATAAAACCGCCAACCGAGTCCGTCCGCGAGCAGTTGGCCGATTGTTGTTTTTCCCGCACCCGATACCCCAAAGATGATGACGACCATGTTCGCCTCCGGTAGAGAACAACCTATCCCCGAGATTTCTTTCACCCTTCCAGACACACCGCATCAATAACCTTGTTGATTTTGTCCTTTGCCGTGAGATCAGAATCGACCCGCAAAATGACTGGCAAAATGTACTGGCCATGAGCATGTCTCTTAGATAAGCAATCGCGCCTGTCATGCTTTTCAATTCGCTCACCTTCGTCGTCTTTTTTGCAGTCGTCGTCACCGCCTACTGGAGCGTACGTTCCTGGAACGCGCGGAAAAACCTCCTCGTAGTCGCGAGCTATATTTTTTACGGTGCGTGGAACCCGCCGTTCGCCGCGTTACTCTTTTCCACGACGGCGATGGATTTTTGGCTCGGAAGACAAATCGCGAAAGCTGAGGGTCGGCGTTCGCGCCGCGCGTGGCTGGTTGGCAGCGTCTGCATGAACCTGAGCATGCTCGGGTTTTTCAAATACGGAAACTTTCTGCTGCAAAACTTTCAATGGCTGCTCGCGCGCATCGGCATCATCTATCAACCACCGCATCTCGACATTCTTCTGCCCGTCGGCATTTCCTTTTACACGTTCCATTCTCTCTCTTACACGCTCGATATTTATCGCGGCGTTTTGAAGCCCACGAAGTCGCTGCGCGATTTCATCCTGGCCGTTTCCTTTTTTCCTCAGCTGGTCGCCGGACCGATTGTGCGCGCCGGTGATTTTCTGCCGCAACTTGTTAGGCCGCCGGGTTTGCGCGCGGGCCAGTTTCTGTGGGGATTGTTGCTCATGACCCTCGGTCTGTTCGAAAAAATCGTGCTCGCCGACACGATGCTTTCCGGTTCGGCCGATCGCATCTTTGGTTACGCTGGTCCGCTCGTCGCGCTGGATTCCTGGCTGGGTGTCATGGCATTCGCTGGCCAGATATTTTTCGATTTCGCCGGCTACTCCACCTGCGCCATTGGCGCGGCTCTCTGCCTTGGCTTTCATTTGAAGGATAATTTCCGTTTTCCATATGCCGCCATTGGCTTTTCCGATTTCTGGCGAAGGTGGCACATCTCGCTTTCAACATTTTTGCGGGACTACCTTTACATTCCACTCGGCGGGAATCAGGTCCGTCCGGTCCGCGCCGCGACGAACCTCGTCATAGTCATGTTTCTTGGTGGTCTCTGGCACGGTGCGGCCTGGACGTTCGTCGTTTGGGGCTTGCTCCACGGTTCGTATCTCGTCATCGAACGGGTTGTTCGCGCTTTGTTCGAGAACAAAGAATGGACCAACAATCTCGCGACTCGACTCTTCGCCGGCTTCGCCACTTACGCCGCGGTTTGCATCGCGTGGGTATTCTTTCGGGCGTCCGATTTCACCATCGCTGCGCGAATGTTGCACGGCATGTTTGGCGGACACGCGCACGGCGACGCTATTCTTAGTACACGTGAAATGTTGCAGATCGCGCTCGTCACCGCTGGCATGATTCTCGTGCATTGGACGCTGCGCGACAGCAACATCGAAACGGCCGTGATGCGTTTGCCGCGCTGGATTGTAACAACGGCATGGGCCTTGATGGCCTACGCTATCATTTTCACTCAAGGAAGCAGCAATGCCTTTATCTACTTCCAATTTTAAACGCAGACTTCGGCTGCCGCGGTTGTTCTTCCGTAAACCGTCGCAACTCGAGCGCGTGCACGGCGGTCCTCCCCTCGAATACGAGCGGCCGATTCCAGAGGTGCCCTGGCGCGGCATCACAGTCGTTGTTGTGCTAATCGTTATCGCTGCGACCTGCGCATGGGAAGTCTATTGTCGCTCGATCGGTTACGGACCCACGCTCAACGACAACGAGGATCTCTGGACGATGGCGCGCCGGCGCGTGAAACCTGAGTCCGTAGTCATCATCGGCGATTCGCGCGCCTGGTACGATCTCGATCTCGACGAACTTGAAAAAGGGCTAGGCAAACGTCCGGTCCAGCTCGCGATGGGTGGAAGCTGTGCGTATCCGGTGCTGGCGGAGCTCGCCAATGACGAAGATTTTCACGGCACGATTATCTGCGGTATCGTGCCGCGCTTGTTCGTCGCGCCACCCGGTACGCCCCCGATGCAAAACGCGGAGAAAGCCGTTCGGCGATGTCATATGCAAACGCCTGCGCAACGTGCGAGCCAATTTTTGGCAATGCCATTGGAAGAACATGTCGCATTTCTCAAACAGCAGGAGCTTAACCTCGAAGAGCTGCTGAAGCGTTTGCCCATTCCCAATCGTCCTTATGCGCAAGTGCCGCCGCGTCTTCCACCGTACTTCCGTACTTTGGACCGGGAACGGCGCGCCCGCATGATCGAGGAATGCGCGCGACCAGGAAAATTACAGAGCACGGTTCAACAAATCTGGCTGACGCTTTTTACCCCGCCGCCACCGCCGACTTACATTCCGAGAGAAGAGTTTGTGAAAAAAATAGGGCAGGCGATTGAGCAACGCTTCCATGACGTTGCCGCCGCTGTGCAAAAACTTCGCGCGCGTGGAGGTAAAGTTGTGTTCGTTCGTTTTCCGCACAGTGGAGAATTAAAGAAACTCGAGGACCGTGAGACGCCGCGCGCTGGTATTTGGGATCGAGTGATCAAGGACACAGGTGCCCCCGGTATTTACTATGAAGATTACCCGGAGCTAAGCGGTTTTAATTGCCCCGAGTGGTCGCATCTATCCGCCGGCGATTCGGTCGAGTTTAGCAAACGTCTAGTGCCCCATCTTCGCAAGGCGCTCCAGATGTGATGCGCATTGTCAGTGCACGCCCACCAGAGATTTTCTGCCTGGATCATGATGCGTCCTGTTCGAGCACGGAAAGAATATTGCCGGCGGGATCTTTGAACCACGCAATGGTCGGCCCCTTTCCGCGCATGATCCCTTTTTTGTCCGTCTTGATGTCGGGCAGATCATAAATCTCAAAGCGCACGCCGCGCTTAGTCAGTTCGTCCACCGCTTGATCGACATCTTTCACCGGGAAATTTAGAACGGTGAATGTTGCCGGAACATGGTTCGGCTTGGGATAGATCAGAACGTTATTGTCGCCGGCGAGGTGCAACATCAGCAGTCCGTGAGATTCCGAAACCTTCAACCCAAGTGTTTTGCCGTAGAACTCTTTCGCCTTTCCGATGTCGTTAGCCGAAAAACCACTAAATGCTTTGCTGGCTTCTAACATACGATCGCCTCACTCGTTACTATTTCGTTTTCCGAGAAGATTTAGCTCTATAATTCTTACTCCTGACTTCCGCGTGAATCGCACACGAATTTTTGGCCTGACGTCGCTGGCGATGATCGCCTTCGCGAGTAATTCGCTCCTTTGCAGAGCTGCGCTGAAACAAACCAGCATCGATGCCGCTACGTTTACATTCGTCCGTATCTTTTCCGGTGCGGCCGCGCTCTGGCTCATCATCAAGATGCGGCGCACGGCATGGAAGGATGCCGGCAACTGGTTCTCTGCGGCGGCGCTCTTCGTTTACGCCGCGGCCTTTTCATTTGCCTACAAGACTCTCTCTGCCGGCATGGGCGCGTTGCTTTTATTTGGCGCGGTTCAGGCCACGATGATTCTTTGGGGGCTGGGCAAAGGCGAAAAGTTGCAGGCAATTCAAATCGTCGGTCTTGTCGTAGCCGTGAGTGGACTTGTCGTGCTCGTGTTTCCTGGTCTGTCCGTTCCACCGTTTAGTGGTTCGATCGTGATGTTGGGAGCTGGTGTGGCTTGGGGAATCTATTCGCTGCGCGGCAAAGGAGAGAAAAATCCGGCCAGCGTCACAGCTGGCAATTTTTTGCGGGCGGTTCCATGCGCAGTCGCTGCTAGTATCATCATGCTTCCGTGGGCGCGCCTCGATCGCACCGGAATCGGTTACGCCGTAATCTCCGGAGCGATCACTTCAGGACTTGGGTACGTGATCTGGTAC
>CATPAT010000109.1 GCA_955652155.1 uncultured Chthoniobacterales bacterium
CGCGCGCGGACATCGCCTTCACTTGTTAGGCCTGGTTTCCAATGGCGGCGTCCACAGCCATTACGATCACATGATTGCGCTCGCGAACGCAGCCAAGGCTGCAAACGTTGATGAGATTTTCGTTCATGCCTTCACCGATGGACGCGATTCGTCGCCCACCGGCGGACGGGAGTATCTGAAGACCTGCGAAGAACAACTTCGCGAAAGCGGCGCCCAAATTGTGACTGTAGTGGGACGATATTTTGCGATGGATCGCGATCGTCGTTGGGACCGGACCAAGAAAGCATGGGACGCGGTTGTTCTCGGGCGTGGCGAGGTTTGCGAAGACTCTCCATCCGAAGCTTTGAATCGGCAGTATCGCGAGGGGAAGACGGACGAGTTCATGCCGCCGTTGATTTTTGCTCAGGCGAATGAGCAACGCGTTCGCGATGGCGATGTTGTTTTGTTTTTCAATTTTCGGGCCGATCGCGCGCGCCAATTATCGCGAGCTTTTCTATTCAAAGATTTCGATTGCTTTGACCGAGAAATTTGGCCGCAAGTAAAGTTTACTTCTCTCACAGAGTACGACGTTCGCTTTCCGTCGCCGTTTATCTTTCCGCCCGAGGACCTCAAAAACATTCTCGGCGAACTGGTGAGCGCAGCGGGCAAATCACAGTTGCGCATCGCCGAGACGGAAAAATACGCGCACGTGACCTATTTCTTTAATGGCGGAGTCGAAAAGCCTTTTCCGCGCGAAGAGCGAAAGCTGATCCCATCGCCCAAAGTCGCCACCTACGATTTGAAGCCTGAAATGAGCGCGTTCGGGGTAACAGACGAGCTTCTGGCGCACTTGAACAAGTTTGATCTCGTCATCCTCAACTTTGCCAATCCTGACATGGTCGGGCACACCGGGGTTGTGAAAGCCGGCATTAAAGCGGTCGAGACGGTAGATGAATGTTGCAGCCGGATTATTCCGAAACTGCTTGAGCTCGACGGCAAATGCATTGTCACCGCCGACCACGGCAATTGCGAACAGGTGCGAAATCCCGACGGCTCACCCAATACCGCGCACACCACAAACCTTGTTCACTGCATTTATGTGGCGAAGGATGCCGGGCAATTTCGATGCGAAGATGGAATTCTGGCTGACGTTGCACCGACTCTTTTGTTTTTGCTCGGAATGGAAAAGCCGAAAGAAATGACCGGGCACAACTTACTGGTCAAACGCGGCTAGAGTCGACTTTCGTTAAGATCGACCGTGTGCGGTCGCGACGTTCTCGAAGGTGATTTCGTGCTGTCGATTTAAGACGCGCGTGCCGGCGGCGGCAATCCGTTCCAAAAAGCGCAGCTGACTTCCGGGCTCCATTTCGTGCCACACCGGTTTGCGGGCCAGGATCAGTTCGGCGTTCGATTCAATCAACGCGCCCCAGCCAATCGGAATTTCCGGCTCGCGAAACAATTCGTTAGGCAAAACGAGAAAAAACAGATTCGCGCTGCGATAGCGAATTAACGTTTCAAATTTTGTGCAATCGAAGAGTCGATTTTGTAATGCCTGCGTTTGCCGCACCACCTGTTTGTAGCCGCGGTGCTCGATCGCGGAAAAATTGTGCGAATCGAATTCGTCGAAGAGTGAATCGGCAACGCGCAAGGCCGGGTAATGCACGCGCAGATTTCTCTCCAGAATCTCACGTCGCTGGTGAACTTTCTCGAGACGCCGCATCGTTGTCGAAGTGCATCCATTGTCACGTCGAAGATCGACCAGCGCCTGTTTGCACTCAAAAATTGCGGTCACGACTGGTTGTCTTCCATTCGGGCGATACGCCGCGAGGTCTGCGCGATATCGACAGCGCGGCAAAGTGACTTCCATCGCGCAGGCGGAGTAGCCTTCTCGTTGAGCCCAAACGAGAGCGAGGCGTTTCAGACGAGCGTGCGTCTGCGTTTCGCCGTTACGACTCCTCAGGCGCTGATCCATTTGGCCAGTTCGCGCGCCCAGTAGGTCACAATGATGTCTGCCCCAGCGCGCTTCAACGAAGTCATGATCTCAAGCGCGGCGGCGCGTTCCTCCACGATGCCTTTTTCGGCTGCCGCCTTGATCATCGCGTATTCACCACTGACGTGGTAAACCGCGGTCGGCTTGCGAAAGCGCTCTCGCACGCGCCAGAGAATGTCGATGTACGGTAACGCCGGTTTGATCATCACGATGTCCGCGCCTTCGTCGATATCCAGGCCGACCTCGCGCAACGCTTCGTCGGCGTTTGCCGAATCCATTTGATAGGAGCGGCGGTCTCCAAATTGGGGCGGACTTTCGGCGGCTTCGCGAAACGGACCGTAGAAAACAGAAGCGAACTTCGCCGCGTAACTCATAATTCCAGTTTCAGCAAAGCCGTTCATATCGAGCGCTTCGCGAATTGCGCCGATCCGGCCATCCATCATGTCGCTGGGCGCGACCATATCTGCGCCGGCCTGGGCGTGAGAGAGCGCCGTTTTCACCAAAAGATCGACAGTCTGATCGTTCAGCACATGGAAATGGTCGCCGTCGATGCGAGTCACGCCGCAATGGCCATGGCTCATGTATTCGCAAAGACAAACATCGGTCATCGCGACCACGTCTGGACATTTTTCCTTAATCGCGCGCAACGCTTTTTGCACAACGCCGTTTTCGGCATAAGCGCCGCTCGCATGTTCATCCTTTTTTTCCGGAATCCCAAAGAGGAGAACGGCTTGGAGTCCTGCGTCGTGCGCCTGTCGCGCTTCATCGACGATTTCGCCAAGTGGAAGCTGAAAGACGCCCGGCATGCTCGCGATTGGACGTCGTTTGTCGATCTTTTGGTTGACGAAGAGAGGCAACACGAAATCGTGCGCCGTGAGATTGGTTTCGCGAACGAGATTTCTTATAGCTGGAGACCGCCGCAACCGTCGTGGACGATGGACCAACTTTCGCACGCGACGAGGCTACGCGGTCGGGGATTACGTCGCAAGTTCGCTACTTGACCTCGGTGCGTCTTCGCAGTGAAGTCGCATTTCGTGGGCGCGCCAAATTACTTGCTGGTCGATATCAGCAACTCGTTTACAAAACTCGCCTTCGCGACCCGGCGGCGAATTTTGAAACCGATCCGCATTCCCACCGCAAACCTCACGGCTGCCACGCTGCAACGGTTTGTGAGACGACGTAAGATCGACATCTTCGTTGTTTGCTCGGTCGTGCCGAAGAAAAATGGAGTAGTCCGGAAAGCGGCGAAGCGATCAAGGGTTTTATGGTTAACGCCGCGGGTCGAGCTTGGCGTTGGAATCGATTATCCAAATCCGAAAACAATTGGGGCGGATCGGCTGGCGAATGCGGCAGCGGTCGCCGCCCTTTATGGATGTCCCGCCATTGTAGTTGATTTTGGGACGGCGGTCACATTCGACATTGTTTCTGCACAACGAAAATACATCGGCGGTGTGATTGCGCCGGGATTGGAGTCGATGACAAATTTTCTTTATCAGCGGACGGCGCTGTTGCCAAAACTTTCGCTGAAGGAACCGCGCTCGGCGGTTGGAAGATCGACAATCGAGGCAATGCGCTCCGGCGCGGTCATCGGCTATCGCGGTTTGGTGCGCGAGATCATCAACCGAATCAAGGCCGAGCGTTTTCCCAGGAAAAAAGTGCACGTGATCGCGACCGGCGGATACGCGGATTTGATCGCCGCGCGGCTACGCGAGATCGATGCCGTCCATTCCAATCTTACGCTGGAAGGCTTGCGGATCGTCGCAAATCTCAACGCCTAAGCGGGCTTAATTCCTGCTGCCCCTGCGACCGGGAATCCTTCTTCCAGGTCAAAAATTTAGGGCTTGTAATCAACCCCGCAAAAGGGTTTCATCCCAAGAGGCCATGAAGATTCGCAAAATTGCGGCGGTCGCAGTGTTGGTGCTCGGTTCCTTGGCAGCGGACAACGTTGCCCCTTCGAAAGCGGAACTCGAAGCAATGTATGACAAAGCCTTTCGAGCGTTCGACGGGAATAATTTTCCGGACGCACTGAAAGAACTCGACGCGATTGACGCGCGTCAGCCGGACCTCGCCGAATCGCAAAACTTGCGCGGCGTAATCATGATGCGCCAAGGAATCTACGACAAAGCCGAAGCCGCGCTGCGCGAAGCGTTGCGAATCGATTCGAAATTTTGGAACGCGCGTTTCAATTTGGCCGAGATTCCGTTTCTAAAAAAGGATTGGGCTGAGGCGCGCAATCGCTTTCAGGAATTACTTTCGAGCAACGCGTCTGAGCTGCAGGGCGAAGCGACCCAACTCATTCAATATAAAATCCTCTTAACTTATTTGCTCGAAGGAAAAGAGAACATGGTCGATTCGCTTCTGGCCAAGTTCGAGCTTTCTCCGGACACGCCCGCAGTCCACTACGCGAACGCGGCCATCGCACTTCAGCAAGACAAGACGAAGGAAGCGAAGGACTGGATGGCACAAGCGGAAAAGAATTTCTCGCCCCAGCTGAACAAGCTTTTTGCCGAATCGCTCTACGAGGTCGGTTGGCTGCAAAAACAGGCCGGCCAAACACGCGCAGCCCTTGAGTTAACCACAGCGGCCGATCGTGCGGCCAAGACCAAGGCGTTTGCCCGATCACGGGTTGAGCAGGCGCGGCAGGCTTATCAACAACGCGACTTTGTCGCCGCCCGCAAATTTATCGACGACGCGGACGCGGCTGATCCAAATCAGGCAGCTACTTTGAATTTGGGGGGCGAAATTTTGCTGGAGCAAAAGCAATTCGATCAGGCCGAGGCCGAATTCAAAAAGGCTTTGAAAGCGGATTCAAAATTCCGCCAGGCACAATTCAATCTGGCCTTGGTGCCATTAAAGAAAAAAGATTATGCCGCCGCGCGCGATCGGTTTGAAGCGCTCCTGAGCAAGACACCGGGCGGAGACAACACCGAAGCCGCGCAACTGATCAAGTTCAACATCTACATGACGTGGTTGCTAGAAGGCAAAGACAGTCGTGCTCAGAAGTTGATGGAGCAGTTCCAGTTTACCGGCGACACGCCGGCTCTCTATTATGCTCAGGCCGCGTGGGAGTTTAAACATAACAATCCGACCAAGGCCACCGATTGGATCACTTCCGCGAAGAAAATTTATTCGCCCGCGCTGAACGTTGTTTTCGCGGATTCATTTTACGATCTCGGCTGGATGCAAAGCCCGGCGCTCGCGACCTCGCCCGCGCCAGCCGTTGAAGCCGCCACTGCTTTGGCTGAAGCACAAACCGAATCAAGTCCGGCAATAGAACCAAGCCCAATTCCTGGAGCAGCTGTTGCGAAAGGTAAGGCAGCCGAAGCTAAGACCAAGACCGCTGCGCCCGCGATTGCCGGAATGGAGGCGACTGCCCCCAAACCGGAAGAGCCCACGGCCAGCACCGCTGTCACCCAGTCTTCCGGCGCCGCACCGGGATCATTTGCCGCTGGCAGTCCAGGCAGGCCTGAAGAGATTCCGACGTCGCCCGCGCCGAATTTCTCGCCGGTCGTAGAAACGCCAGTCGCGGCGGCCCGCGCGCCAGCCGTTCCCGCGACGCGCAAAGAGCCTGCAGTTGCACAATCGCAGCCCGCCAAGGCGCCTGCTCAGCAAGCGCCCGCTCCTGTTGCGGCCGCAAAACCGCCAGTCGTGGCTGCGGCATCGGCCACGCCAGCAACCGCGCTTGCTCCTGCGCATGTCGGCGAAGTTTCTCGCGGAAAATTTGAAGCCGGCAATTTAATTGCGGCAATTTTCGTTTTGGCTGGAATTGGCCTCATCGTGTTCGTCGTATACGAAATTCGTGGCCTCCGAATTCATTTCCCAAGTTTCCGCCGGACCGCGCCGGCAACCGGTCCGCAGTTGGAAGGTATGGAATATGCAGCTGCGGCTCCCAGAGAAATGAAAGTTATGCCGCGATTGAGTGGCGGCCCGCGCCAGGTCTCTCTTAAATTGAAAGCAACCGAACCGGCACTGCGCCGCGCAGTAGTGCCGCTCAGCAGGCCAGACCGTGCTTTTGGCGGTGGGACGGCTTTGGAACCGGCAGTCGAGGAAAATGGTGAGCGCCAGTTCGAGCTTGAACCGAAAGTCGAAACATTCGAAGCGGTTGGACCGATTGTTGAACAGGGTGCGATGCCGATGGAAGAGGTTGGCGAACCGGTCGCGCAATCGGAATGGATCGCGCCCGAGGCTGAGGCCGAACCGGTCGCGCAATCCGAGTGGGTCGCGTCTGAACCTGAGGCCGAAATGGTCGCCGAACCCGAGCGGATCGCGTCTGAGCCTGAGGCCGAAATGATTGCGCAACCCGAATGGATCGCATCTGAGCCTGAGTTGCCACCGATCGAAATTCCGCAACCAGTGGTTGCGCAATCCGAATGGATGGCGCCCGAGCCTGAGTCGCTACCGGTCGAAATTCCGCAATCAGTAGCTCCCCAGCCTGAAGAAATCACGGTCCCCGAAATTGAGCCGGTTTTTGCCCAAGCTGCAACGATTGCCGAACCGGAAATCGAGCCTGTTGGTCAGGGTCAACCGATTCCTCAGTTGACGCCTGTGGAGGAACCGTCCATCATTGAGGTCACTGAACCTGAACCGGCCGGATTTGACGCGATTCGTCAACCTAGCGAACCGTCTGTTGAGCCTGTTTTCGAATCACGAATTTACGAACCAAACACACCAGTAGACATGCCTGAACCGATCCAAATCCCAACTGCTCCAGCAGGGCGAGGCGGGATGCCTCAGCCAGCCGGGGCGATGCAAACTGCCGTCCAACTCACCTTCGCTTTCGAGATTGCGTCGATGCAACTGACTCCAACCTTCAAGCTGGGGGCCTTGCAGTTAAGGCCGTCCTCGAAAGTCGTGACGATGCGCCTGGCTGGGTCGGCCCCGCAACCGGCAATGAATCTGCAGGTGACTTTTGAGATCGCACGGATCCAGCCCGCCGGCGGAACGCTCGGAAGCGTGCGCCTCACGCCATCGCAACAGCAGCGTCCAACCGTGGTTGGATCGCCTTCGTTTACGGTAGGAGGTTTGCATTTAGTTTCGGATTTCGCGGCTGCACCACTTCAGCTAACGCCGTCACAGCAGGGACAAGCCACAGTCCACGTCGTTGTTCCGTTCCAAATCGCGACGGTCGAATTCTCACCGTCTTTTGAGATTTCATCGATTGTGCTCAATTCGAATGCCAAGCAATTATCAGTGCAGCTGCCGAGTGCCAGTGGCGCTGTCGTCGAAGGCGCACCGGTTTTCGAAATCTCGAATTTGCAGCTCACTGGCAGCGGCGAAATCGGAATGATGCAGCTGAACCTGACCGGTCACGGTCCCAAGCGCGCGGCCTAATCCGGCTGGCAAGATCGAAGTCTTTCGAGCGTTTCGACGAATCGATCCGCCCTTGTCCCGAATTACCGGCGTTTAACGAAGTTGCTGCGGTTTAGCGACCGTAGTGGCTTCGGTAGAAATTCGCCGTTTCGCCGGATCAATTTCCGGTCGAAATAAATCTCGCCTCCGCCGTAGCTCGGTCGCTGGATATTGACCATGTCCCAGTGCACCTGGCTTCGGTTGCTATTGTCTGCTTCCTCGTAAGCCTGGCCGGGAGTGAAGTGAAACGAACCGGCAATTTTTTCGTCGAAAAGAATATCTCGCATCGGCTCTAGGACGTACGGATTGAATCCGAGCGAAAACTCGCCGATGTAGCGAGCTCCGGCGTCGGAATCGAGGATCTTGTTGAGTTTCTCGGTCTGGTTGCTTGTCGCCTGAACAATTTTGCCCTCGCGGAAGTCGAGGCGAATCCCGTCAAAGGCGATGCTTTGGTAAATTGTTGGCGCGTTAAATGTGATATGGCCTTCCACCGAAGTTTTCACTGGCGCCGTGAACACTTCACCATCCGGAATATTCCGGTCCCCGCCGCAAATGACTGCCGGAATTCCTTTGATGCTAAATCGCAGATCCGTTCCCGGCCCTTTAATTTCGACGCGGTCGGTTTTTTCCATTAACGCTTTCAACGCTCTCATTCCTGGCTGGAGTCTGCGGTAATCGAGCGTGCAAACTTCGAAGTAAAAATCTTCAAACGCTTGCGTGCTCATTCCCGCCAACTGGGCCATCGACGGAGTAGGCCACCTCAGCACGACCCATTTGGTTTTCTTCACGCGTTGATCTTGAACCGGGCGCATTTTCTTCGCGACCAGCTGCATTTTCGCCACCGGCACGTCGGATAATTCGGTAATGTTATTGCTTCCCCGCAACGCGATATAGGCGTGCATTTTCTTCATCCGTGCCAGTTCATGCCGCGCGGCTAGCGTTAGTTGTCGGTCCGATGCCTCCAACGCGAGCTCGCGTCCGATGCGGGCGCGCTGAACCTGCACGAATGGAATTGCACCTGCTTTTCGAACTGCGCGAATCAGCGCAATCGTCATTTCGTCGGGGACGTCGAAAGCCTCAATCAAGACGTTCTCGTTTCGTTTGAGCCTGGTCGAATATTCCACCAGGAGTTTGGCCAGCTTGTCGAAACGCGCGTCGTGCATAGGACGCTACGATTCCATCGAGTTTGCGGGATGCAACCGTCTGGCCGGCGATCTGATTAAAGCTTCCGGCGGAAGCGCGCGCCGAAAGCGCCGTCGAAATTATCCTGAAAAGGAATAGAACGCTTTTCTTCCTCGAGCTGTAAGATCGACATCGTTCGGAGCAGCGATTGAACGACGTCCTCATTTTCCTCTCGTTCAAGGCTGCACGAGCTGTAAACGAGAATTCCTCCAGGCTTCAGGAACGGGATTACAGCACGCGTAATCTCAATTTGCCGCGTGTGCATCCGATTGAAGTCCGCCGGTTTCAAACGCCACCGGACATCGACGCGGCGTCGCATCACGCCAGTATTGGTGCAAGGAGCATCAATCAAAATTCGATCGAATGGCGCTGCCGAAAGAATCCCCGGTGGAACGCCAGATTTCATCCAATCATGGCAAACGATTTTGGCAATTCGAACACCAAGCCGCGCGAGATTTTCGTCGAGTAGATTTAAGCGGGCAGGTTCGCGATCGGACGCGATGAGCAAGCCTTGGTTTGCCATTAATTCCGCCAGATATCCCGTTTTACCGCCGGGAGCGGCGCAGGCGTCCAGAATCTTTTCGCCTGGCTTCGGTTGCAATAACTCGCACGCGATCGATGTGCTCGGGTCCTGAACATAACAATCGCCCTGGTCGAGCGCGTTCGCGGGTGCCGGTAGTTCGACAAAGTTCGAGACATTTGGCAGCGTCTGCGCGTTGCGATAGCGCTCGAGGAAACTATGCCGATCAATTTTTAGGCGGTTAATTCTCGCGTAAATTGACGGTGACTGATTGTTCCAAGTGCACAAGGCTTCGGCCGCACCGGCTCCAAATTGTTTCGTCCAACGCTCAATTAGAAACTGTGGGTGCGAGGTTCGAACATCAAGCGGCTGAGAATTTGCTCTCCTTTGCAAACCCCGGCGGTCGCGCGCAGCGGAGCGCAGTATCGCATTGATGATCGCATGCTGGCGTTTTGGAGACAGGTCGACCGTTTCGTAAACCGCCGCATGTTCGGGCGTTTTTCCGATAAAGAGTTGATAGAGACCGATGCGCAGAATGTCGCGAAGATCGACATCCACGCGTCCGCGTCGAAGCTCGCGGATCCAAAAGTCCAGGAGTGTGCGATTGCGCAACACGCCGTAAAAGAGTTCGACGGCGAATGCTCGATCGGCGGAGTGGAGCTCCGCCTTGGAGAGCGCGCTGGAAATGACCGCGTCGGCGAACTCCTTCCTTCTACGCCAGTTTCTCAGCGCGGCGAGAGCGACTCGGCGAGCAGAGGTCCGCGCCACAATGAATTCTAGCGCGGAATGATGCTCGCGCGGCCAACGGAATGATAATGGAAACCGAGATCGCCCATCGTCTCGGGATTCAACAGGTTTCTCCCATCGAATACGATCGGCGTGGTCATCCGCTTTTTGAGTGCGGCAAGGTCGACATTGGCAAACTCATTCCATTCAGTGGCGATGACGAGGGCTTCGGCGCCGTCGACGGCTTCTAATGCGGAAGCCGCGAATTTTGCATCCGCGATTGCCTTGAGTTCGCGCGCTTTCTCCATCCCTTTTGGATCGTAAACGGTCACGTGGGCGCCTTCGCGCAGCATCGTGTCGACCAATTCGATCGCGATCGACGACCGAACGTCATCAGTGTCCGGCTTAAACGTCAAACCCCAGACCGCGATTTTCTTTTCTCGCAATACCCATAGCGTATCGCGGATGAGCTTGAGAAAACGCTCTTTTTGCCCGGCGTTAATTCGCTGTACTTCTTTCAGAAGAGTAAACGGAACACCGAGTTGCTCGCTAATGTGAATAAACGCGGCGACGTCTTTTGGAAAACAGGAACCGCCGTATCCGATACCGGCATTGAGAAATTGGCGGCCTATGCGTCGGTCCATTCCAATTCCGTCCGCGACTTTCTCCACGTCCGCTCCGCTCGCGTCGCAGATCGCGGATATGGCGTTGATGTAGGAAATTTTTAGAGCGAGGAACGAATTCGCAGCGTGCTTGATTAGCTCGGCGCTGTTGATTCCGGTGACCAGCACCGGCGCCATGAATGGTTCGTAAACCTTTTTCATCAGATCGACGGCGTGCTGACTCTGGGCGCCAACGACAATCCGATCCGGATGCATTAAGTCGTGAATGGCGCAGCCCTCGCGCAGGAACTCCGGGTTGCTGACCACGTCAAACTTCGCGCCGTGCCGATTGTAGCGCTTGATTGTTTCCGCGACGCGTTCGCCGGTTTTCACCGGCACCGTGCTCTTATCGACGATGACCCGATAATCGGTGAGGACGTCGGCGATCTCGCGGGAAACTTTTTCGATAAAGCTAAGATCAACATCTCCATTTGGCTGCGGCGGCGTTGGCACGGCGATGAAGATGATGTGCGATTTGTCTACGCCTTCGCGAATGCTGCTGCTGAAATGCAAACGGTGCGCGGAAACGTTGCGATGGACAATTTCCTCCAAGCCGGGCTCATAGATTGGGATGCGCCCGGCCTGGAGGGTTTTAATTTTTTCCTCATCGTTGTCTATGCAAATGACATTGTGACCGACGTCGGCAAAACATGCCCCCGTGACAAGTCCAACGTAGCCCGAACCGACAATCGCAATATCCATGATGAATTAGTGCCGCTGGCTAGCCGCCGCGCCAAGATCGCGACTCACGTTTACGATTCCGGCCCCCGATTGCAACCGGATCATTGTCCTTGACTGCCCGGATCAAAATTTAAATCGAAACCAAACTTGGGAAATGCTTTCAGGCTAAACGTGAGCAGAATGCCGTACTCCTTCTTGTTACCGGTGTTGTCTCGTACCACCGCGCCAAAGGAGGCGACCCAGTTCGTCAAATCGCGATAGATAGCGTAGCGCTGTTCCTGGAAAATGCCGATTGTGCCTTCGTATTGCTCCTGAAATCCGAAACCCCAGTTGTCGTTCAGCCGGTAATACCCGCCAAGCACGAAAAGACTACTGTGTCGGAAGAATGGGTTGTCGTTGAGATAACGATGACCGAAGCCGAGCTGTAAATTCGAGACCGGTTGCACGGCGACACTAGTGTTAACTTCGGTAAAACCGGCGTTAAGCGCGGGAATCTGTGAGTCAATTGTAAGCGAGGCCCACGGAAGCGGGTTGAATCGCAATTTGTTGAACAGGTTCGAGAACGAGCGCCGATCGTATGGATTGTCAAAATTTACGTCTGCAAAAGTATCCAGTTCA
>CATPAT010000110.1 GCA_955652155.1 uncultured Chthoniobacterales bacterium
AGACAGCCGAGCATGTTCATCAGCGTCGATTTGCCGCTGCCGCTCGGCCCCATCACGGCGAGATATTCGTTGCGCCGAATTTGCAACGAGACGCCGCGCAACGCACGCACGATCTCTTCGCCCATCACATAATCCTTGGTGATGTTTTCGATGTCGATGACGACCGGCCCGAGTTGTCTGAGTGATTGCCGCGCGTCCATCGTCAGATCGACATCTACCCGCGATGCATTCTACTTTGTTGCTTCCTTGTCGTAAGTCACTTTCGCGCCGTCTTTGAGCTTGCGACTGATCGCGCTGTAACTGCCGGAAATCACTTCGTCGCCCGGTTGGACGCCGGTTTTGATTTCCATGTAAGTGTCATCCGAAATTCCCGTGGTCACCTTAACCGATTGCGCTTTGCCGCCTTTTTTCAAAAACACGACCTTGGCCAGTTTTTCACGCTCTTCTCGTTGCACGGCCTTTTCCTGACGCTCGTTCACGTAATCGGCATTGTTGTCGCCTTTATCACGCGCAGCGCTTTTCAATCTTTTCTTTTCGATTTCTTCCGGGCTTAAGTTGCTATCGCCGGTTCGAATAGTGACTGCCTGCATCGGCACCGCGACCGCGTCTTTCACCATGTTGGTCTCAATGTCGGCCGTGCAACTCAGACCCGGCCGCAGCAGAACATCTTCTCGCTCCAAATTGATTTTGACTTCGAAATTGGTGACTTCTTCCTGGGTGCCACTGCCGGTCGTCTTTCCGGTGTTCCCAATTTGCGCCACCGTGCCTTTGAATTTGCGGTCGCCGTAGGCGTCGATCTTCACGTTGGCCTTGTCGCCGATCTTCACGTTCGGAACGTCGTTCTCGTTTACATCAATAACGGCCTGCATCCGCGAAAGATCGGCCACACGCATCACTTCGGTGCCGGCGAATTGCCCGGTGGCGACGATGCGCTCGCCCAGTTTGCTGTTAAGGATCGTCACCGTTCCATTGATCGGCGAATAAACCGTGGTCTTGGAAAGTTGATCGCGCGCCTGGCTTGAGCCCGCCTGAGCCCGCTCGATTTCGTGCAGCGAACTTTCGAAGGTATTCTTCGCAACGTCGGAAGCGGCCTGGGCGTTGTTGTATTCCTGGATGGAGATCGTCTTTTTCGCGTACATGTCCTCGGCCCGCTTAAGATCCTGTTCCGTCTTCAACATCGTCGCCTTCTGTTGAAGATTGGTCGCTTTGGCCGCGCTGATGGCCGCCTCCTGTTGCTCGAGGAGGGCTTTGTAGGAATCGGGTTTTATTCGCACAAGCAAATCACCTCTTTTGACTCCCATCCCATCGGCCACCGGCAAGTCGATGATTTCACCTGCCACTTCGGGTGAAATTTTTACTTCCGTTTCCGGTTGCACCTTGCCGGTGGCGGAGACGGTCTGGAGAATCGTCTTACGCACTGCCTTTTCGGTTGTGACCGGGATTGGCTTCTCGCGCTTCGACAACAAGATCGAAACGATCAGCCAGAGCACCAAGAAACCGACGGCGCCTATAATGATCTGGCGTTTACGGGTGCTACGGCGTTTCCGCGCAACTTTTGGCGCGGTTTCCGGGGCTGCTACGGCTTGATGCATACGGAGACTCAGGGGCAGGAAACGGTCAGAAGTAACCTGAGTTTAGACCATTGCAAGCAAAACGCGTTCACAGGACCGACAATTGGATGCGGCAATCAGGCCCTTTGGATTCAACCAATTTACTTTTGAGAACCGGACCGCTCGCGGATTCGGTTGATCGCCCATGCCGCGTGTTCTGCAATCAGAGGTTCCGAATCCAAGGCTGCTCGCTCCAAGGCCGGCAAATCTTCGTTTGTGCCGATATTACCGAGCGCGACGCAAACGTTTCGCAAAAATCCACGTCGCTTGATCCGTTTGATTGGCGAATTACGAAAAAGATCGCGGAACTCCGCCTCGTCCAGGCGCAAATAATCTCGCAGCGCATAGGCGGTCGTCGATTCTCGCGCGGCGAACGCAGATTCCCGCGAGACTTTTGCAAACCGATTCCATGGGCACGCGTCCAGACAATCGTCGCAGCCGAAAATGCGGTCGCCGATCAACGAGCGAAGCTCGAGCGGAATCGAACTTTTCAGTTCGATCGTGAGATACGAAATGCAGCGCCGCGCATCTAATTTGTGCGGCGCTGTGATCGCGCCGGTCGGACAAGCATCGATGCAACGCTCGCAGGTGCCGCAACGATCTCGCGCCGGGTCATCCGCAGGCAATTCGAGCGTGGTCAAAATCTCCGCAAGGAAAAACCACGTCCCGAGTTTCTCGTCGATCAGCATCGTGCTCTTGCCGTGCCAACCGATTCCAGCCTGGGCCGCGTGATCGCGCTCTAAAACCGGGCCGGTATCGACATAGCATTTTTGCCGCCCGCCAAAGTCGCGCAGGAAGATGTCGATCTTGTCCAGCTTCGCCGCGATCACGTCGTGATAATCGTCGCTCCACGCGTAGCGCGCGATACGACCACGCGCTCCTGCTTCTGTAGTGGCCGCCGTCTCGGCGGCAGTTAATCGCCACTTCGGCTCGGAGTCGCCCTGAAAATAATTCAGCGCCAAAACGATTATCGATTTAGCGCCAAGTAGGATTTTTTGCGGCTCGCGACGTTTCTCCGTGGCGCGCGCCATGTACTCCATCTCACCATGCGCGCCTTCATCCAACCAATCGTCGAATTCGTCGGCATGGGCTGGGGTAGAACACGCGGCGATGCGACACGAATCAAAGCCGAGCTCTCGCGCAAA
>CATPAT010000111.1 GCA_955652155.1 uncultured Chthoniobacterales bacterium
TGCTTCGAGCGGATTTCGCACCACGATGATCGTGCGCAGCTCCGGGACGATCGCGCGCCAGAACGGCAGAGTCAGACTGTTCCGTGGATCCTTCCAACCCCACACCTTTGATCGGCTGAATGCGGAGACAAGAGTCCACGCCTTAGCGCGCACTGCGTCAAATTTCTTCTCAGCGAATCGCGTCGCACGCGGCGGCAAATCCCATGCGCCACCGAGCTCATTCAGTAATTCGTCGTTTATCGCGACGAAGCTCAGGTTTTCCCAAAAGCCGTCAGGGTTATCTTGGGCTGGCGGCATGAGATCCGATTCAGGCCCAAGGTCCAACCCACAAGTATGGAGAAGGCGCGCCACCATCGAAGTGCCGGAGCGATGCGCGCCAGTGATGCAAGCCACCGTACGCTTCTTTAGCGTTTTTGTCACAACAGGGAGTAAGGAAAGGGCTTTGAAACCCCGGTGTCAACCCGCATTGATCAACACCTGTCGCCGCAATGTAGCATCTGCGCCAAGAACCAAAAGACTCTCACGTATCCCTCGGCAACGGCTATGAAAAATTGGGTCACTCCAGCCCGATCGTAATGTGCCAAGAAATGTCCCAACAATCGCGCATCATCATAGATAGTGGTAAATAACTTCAGCTCCTTCTTGCGGGGTGTCACACCGCCAGTGCGCCGAGAAAGCCAATCGTAAATTGTGGTAACTAATTTCATGTCTTCTCCCTGGCGGCTGGGCTCGCACCCAGGCACAACCGACGCATGGTGCGCCCGCCATTCTTTTCACGCACAAGTTGGCGTCTTAGTTCCAGGTACCAAGGACTCTAAGGGCAAATTGGCAGACGGTGTAATGTTCCGTGTAAGCATTGGCCGGAGCGTGTTGATTTCGGCGAATGACTTCGTTTGACCATACTGATTCCCTGTAGTGATTTGTAATGAATTGGCCGGACCTGATTGATTTTGCTTAGTCGCTTTTGATGCATGATCGAGCTCGTGTTTCGCGCCACAGCGCTAAAGTAACAATAACCATCGTTTTGAAACCATCGCGCTGTCCCAGTCTTACGCCGGCGTTTTTCGGACATAGATAAACATTCTATATCGTCGATTGATCAGCGCCGCAAGCAGGTCAATGACATTGGAGCCGGCGATCATGAGTGGACTTATCGGGACAGTCCGCCACCGCGCGACGTTGGCGGCGCCGAATTGGGCGGGCGAGGAAAGATTCGCGAAACGCGACGTGGCGTAACGAATCATTTCGCGGTTACGCCGATTATATGGAAACGGAGAAGTTTCGCAAGGGTGTGGAGCGGCTTGTCGGTCTTGCAAACAAAGCCGGACCGGCTGCGATAATGTGCGCGGAAGCGACCTAGTGGCGCTGTCATCGTGCGCTGATTTCCGATTACCTGAAAGCGCGCGGGTTCGATGTGATGCACATTCTCGATCTTGCAAAGACCGAGCCGCATCCGTTCACGTCGGCGGCGCGACTGGTGAATGGAGAGCTTAGCTACACAGCGAACGATTCCCTTTTTTAGCAAGAGCTACCACGAAACTATGGAACGGATTCGTTGGAAACTTGCGGGCCAGGTTTCGAGATGGTAAAATCCACAAATGCGCAACACCAGATTCCTACAGGTTTTGGCTGCTGAAAAACCGAACATCATTTTTATTCTGGCCGATGATCTGGGCTATGCCGATGTCGGTTGCTACGGACAAAAACTCATCCAGACACCGAACCTTGATGAATTGGCGAAACAAGGCACGCGGTTCACGCAATTTTATGCCGGCAGTACGGTTTGCGGCCCGTCGCGTTGCGCGCTGATGACAGGCTATCACACGGGCCATGCGCGTGTTCGCGGCAATGCCTTAGGCATATTGAAATCCGGCGATGTGACGGTCGGAAAAATTTTGCAGGACGCCGGCTACGTCACCGGGCTGGTTGGCAAATGGTGCCTCGGCCGTCAAGGCACGTCCGGTGAACCGATGAAGCAAGGATTCGACTATTCATTTGGTTACCTCGATGATTGCCACGCGCATAATTACTGGACGGATCATCTTTTCCGCAACGGCCAGCGCATTGCTAAGGCGACCAATGTTTACTCGCATGATTTGTGCGCCGCGGAATCGCTGGATTTCATCAGGCGCGAGAAGGAAAAACCGTTTTTTCTCTACGCGGCTTTTACGCTGCCGCACGGCTTCCTTGATCCGCCCAACGACGACCCTTACGACAAGGAGAACAACTGGCCTTTAACAAACAGAAAATACGCGGCGATGGTCACGCGGTTGGACAAAACAGTGGGCGAAATGATGGCTCTGCTGGATGAACTCAAACTTCGCGAAAAAACGCTCGTCTTTTTCACCAGCGACCACGGTCCGGATTATGACGTAGGAAATCGATTATTCCAGAGCAACGGGCCGTTGCGCGGGATCAAGCGCGATCTTTATGAGGGCGGCATTCGCGTGCCGATGATAGTTCGCTGGCCCGGCAAAGTTCCGGCGGGAGTGACGAGCGATCAGATCTGGGCGTTTTGGGATTTCCTGCCGACGACGGCGGAAATTGCGGGGACGGTTCCGCCGAAAGGCATCGACGGCGTTTCCGTTTTGCCTGCTTTGCTTGGCAAATCGAACATTGAACATTCGCCGCTTTACTGGGAATTTTACGAACTCGGCTTCGAACAGGCGGCGCGAGTTGGCGACTGGAAAGCTGTCCGTCACGCGCCGGGAAAAGCCCTCGAACTCTACAATTTGAAAAATGATTTGGGAGAAGAGGAAGATGTCGCTGCGTCGAATCCGGAGGTGGTTCGGAAAATGGAGGAGAGTTTGCGAAAGGCGCGGTCTCCGTATTTGGATAGGCCGGATTTCGAAGCGAAAGCGACGGCCACCGATAACGCAAAGGCCGAGCAGAATCCCTGACTGCCGGCGCTAGTCGTTAAACTGAGGTCTGGCGCGGACGAGCTTGCCACCGGTTGTTTTTACGATTCGTCGTCGGCGACCGCCATGAATGCGACTGCACCCAATGCGATGATTGCAACAAAAAATTTCTGCATTGTGCTTCCTCCACCTCCGGTGACCACGAAGGCGTTGACTAAATTCGCGAGAGTCGAGATATCCACGTTAACGAGGATCGGTTATGCGACCGAGAAAAAGGCAGACTCCGCTCGGGACGTGCTGGATCGCGTGAAGGAATGGTCGATCGACCTTCACTTCGACCGGCGGTGGGGACGTACGTTTCCCGAAAAGAATGAATGAAACCGTTAGGTCATACCTTGAGAGACGGTTTGCGAGCAGAATTCCACAGTGGCGAAAATGGTTTGAGACCCTGTGTTCCGTAGAGCCGGTTCATATGATCGTGGTCAGTAACTCGGTAGTCAGACCGCAGCTCCTTCTTGCGGGGTGTCACACCGCCAGTGCGCCGAGAAAGCCAATCGTAAATTGTGGTAACTAATTTCATGTCTTCTCCCTGGCGGTTGGGCTCGCACGCTCAGCCGGCGTGTTCGCATATCCTCCTTTACAGCAGCCTTGGATCAATGAGATGTGCCGTCTGGCGCATGCTTGCATCTCCCTCTTCTGCTTCGATATTCTCGGTCGATAAAATCACCTCGTATAGTCCCCAGGCAGGCGCGAACTCGGCATCCCAATCGAATGTTACATTCTCGTGGATCGAGTGTTCGGCGCAAAGCGCGATCGCACCGGTATCAGCGTCCACGATTTGAACCTTAAACCTGACCAGGCTCGGCGGAGCTTTACCCGTTCCTATCGTTGCATTAAAGCGTGAATGACCAGTAAGCTTAAGTCGCATAACCACACTGGCGGGCGGTGACCCGGGCGGATTGGGTGTGAGCTGGATGCCCGCGTACCCAAACCTATAAAAACTTAGTCTATCTTTAACGTTTGAGAGAGTGAACGCCCGCGTTTGAGGCGTCCGCGCGATTAAATGCAGCGTGCTTGCCGGCGGGTCCAAAGGACGGAACTCCATTAAACGCCTGCTGAAGATCACAAGTGGCCCATGGCTACTCCGCTGAAACTCGGCTTTCGGCAGTGCAGCTGCCAATTTCTCTGCATCCCCAGCTTGCCAACCCTGAGCTCCCGGCCTCGTAATCAAAGTCGCGGTCCTCTCAAGCCAATCAGGTCGCGGTCTCAGCAAGGCATCGACCCGACCTCCATGGCTAGAAGACTTGATCAAATCGACCCCGTTCCAGCCATGCATTTCGAGGATATTGGTTATTGTGTATCCGGGAACGTTCTCCTCGGGCCGGTCAGTATCGCCCGGCCTGAAAGACAGACCCCAATCCCCGTAGCTACAATCCGCAAGCGTGAGTTCCACGTGTTCGTGCCACACTGCAGCCGGTAAGCAGCGGATGTTCGGGTAGGCAGCCGTATTAGCAACGAGAGTGTGGAAATTTGAACCCGGCGGCTCAACAGAAATGATACTGGCGCTGGGAAAACGATTCGCAAAATAGACGGCCGTGTACCCGACATAAGCGCCCAAATCCAATATCCTGCCCGGCTCAGGTATTTCCATGTCGTATTGACGGTCTAGAAACACCTGCTGCAGATTCCACACATCAGAACTTGCTCCCCGGAACAGCAGAGGAGTTGTTATTTCGGGCAGCACCGCAAAAAACGAGCCAAGATGCGAGCGAGAGATCCCATTTAATATATCAAAATACCGAGCCCTAAGCGTGTGATCGTTAGGATGGGCCCGCATTTCTGCTTCGAGCTGATATTTGTCGCGCAATAATTCACCGATCACAACAGCCTCCCAATAATCCGACACATAACGAAAATTCTTATAGCATCAGTCCGGTCCCAATCGCAGCAGCAGTGTTTCCGAAGATACTAAGGACCACGAAGCTGTGAGCGGAGAGCGCAATTAGACCATTCTCTGTCTTATGAAGAAAAACCCCCTATCGGTGTAAAATTCTCGCCAAGATTCGTGTCAGAAAAATAGCGCGTATCCCGGGCGCCGATCGTCATTTTTGACCACCTCCTCGCGTGGAACAACCATGACGTTTACGATGCCTAAAATACTCGTGCTGGTCCTGGGAACTCCATGCATCAAAACTCGGAAAATGTGACATCCGCCGTTACCGGTATGTCGTACTGGCATGCTTAACCAATATGCTCAGGATCGATGTACGGCAACCACTCGCTACAAAGCCATCGCTCAGAGCGCATGACTCCCGATTGTCGAGGCGCTAAGGCTCGGATCTTTGCATTGACGTGACCACCCACGGGGACGCTACCGCCGGCGCCAATTCCGCCACCGTCGAAAAACCGAGAAAGGGCCATTCACCATCCCCGGTGCTTGGCGTTCAGCCATATAGCGAAAGAGATTTGCCTTTAGGTTATCTAGGGGCTCGCCAGGGACCCAGATTACCTCCGTAAAAAGCGTGATCCCTTCCCGACCCACCTTTATCGGGAGCTCGGTTCGCTGGAGGTACTCCCTGGCGCCATCTATGTTTTCACCTTCTAAGAGGCGGGCCACCCACTTCAAGTGGTCCCATGCACGATTGGTTGTATCGTTCGCCAACATCGCAATCTCGCGCGTGCCGATCAATGGAGAAACCAAGTAGCCTTCGATAGCAAGCAGATCGACGCTTCCCTCCAGAAGGTGTTCAATGGCTTGGCGCGGAGTCGCCACAATCGGTACGCCGTGGCGATTAAAGCTTGTATTCAGTACCATGGGGACGCCCGTGATCTTTGCGAACTGCGAAATCAATCGATAGAAAAGCGGATTTTGTATTTCGTTCACAGATTGCGCACGACAAGTGCCATCGACGTGGATAGCAGCCGGAATGAGATGAGCTTTCTCGGGTCGGACGCGAAATGCCATATTCATGTAGGGCGCAGGTACGAACCCTTCGAAGAATTCGTTGCCATGCTCTTCGAGAATTGTTGGCGCGTATGGCATAAACCAGTCGCGCTTCTTTAAAGCTTGATTCACTCGAAATTTCGAAGACTCTTCCCGCGGATCAGCTAAAACCGATCGCGCGCCAAGCGCGCGGGCGCCGAACTCCGCTTTGCCTTGAAAGAAGCCCACCACCTTCGCATCCGCTAGAGCACAGGCCACAGCGATCGCAATATCTTCGGGCTCTTCGTACTGTAAACAGTGAGCGGCGAGCAGCGAAGCCACGTTCCCTCTATCGAACTTAGGACCGAGATACGCACTTGTTTCACAATGGGGCCGCTGACCAGTAGACTCATGCGATTTGAGCAGCGCCGCGCCAAGCGACAACCCTGCATCGTGTGGTGCCATGGGAACGTACGGTGAAATCTCTGCCTCTGCTCGCAGTTTTCCGTTTACTACAACATTCTGAAAAGCTCCGCCGCCGAGTGCAAACTCCTTGATGCCAGTACGGTCACGGATATTTTTGACCGCGCGAAGGAGGAGTAGTTCGAAAAAGTGTTGGCCGGTCGCTGCAATGTCAGCGGGGCAGACGCGCGATGCCCAGTCGACAACTGGCGGACCAGTAAAGTCTACACCGCGGGGAGAGTACTTGGGTGGCCGCAGAGATCCTGCATCAATCGCATCCAGATGAAGTGACGACTGCCATATGAGGCTCAGCTCAGGTGAGAGCTCTACCGCGGCGCCATCATCTCGAATCCAGAAGTGGGCTCGAAGCCAATCTAATAGGTATCGATCGACCTTGCCGAAGGCGCTAAGGCCCATGAGCTTCCCTTCCTCAAAGAGAGAGAAGCCGGCCAGAGTCGTAAGGTACGCGAAAATGAGGGCCGGCGAGAACTGGAACTCTTCGAGTACATGAAATTCTCCTTCTCGAAAGACACCCCAGTGGCCCATCAGATAGTCGCCACCGCCGTCTATCGTGAGAAACACGCACTCATCGAAGGGCGAGGTGAGGACCGCCAATGCGGAGTGGGCCATATGGTGTGGTACACACGTAACGTCGATATCGTCGCGAAGAAGCAGGAGATCTTTTGCAAACTGAACACGGGAAACGAAGTCCGGTCGCGCAAAGCAGTTCTCTATGCTTGTCACGACCAGCGACTCCACCTGATTCGGATGAATGCCGGTTTGCTGGAAACCGACGACCGCAGCCTTCTCTGGAAATTCGGAGACTGCATGCTGAAAGCGTGACAGTTTCTCTTCTTCATAAGAGTAAAGCACGTTTCCTTCAGAAATCAGCGTCGCGGACCCGTCATGTGTATATGCAATCGTTGGAAGTGGATAGAGAGATAGAATCGCCATTTCACATCAACCTGGAAATTCGTCAGCTGTTGCTAGTGCTCAGAACCATACATTTGCTGCCCCCACATTCGCGAACCCGCCCTACACGGGCAAGTCGACCAGTGACAGTCGGGGACACATCTGAATCGATTGGAACTGCTGGCTTTTGTGGCGGCGGGTGGGTTGTACCATGGCCATTAAAAGCGTTTTGTTTTCATATATAATGCCCTGAACCATGGTAGGGCTCACGTGCCATCGCCGCTTCAATCGGACCTCGCGCCTATTCACTTGAAACGCAAGTCAGAATGCTTGGATGAACGGCGCCAGCCCGCACGAGCCGGTCTCGTGCCGATCTGCACCAAGAACCAAAACGCTCTCACGAATACTTTTCGAATTGCTGAGCCCAAGACGTTCTCTCCTCTCGGGTTTTATCATTCGGATTGCTGTAAATGGCGTCATTGAGCACAAGGTAGTCGATGTCTGTGTGTCGAAAGCATTGCCATGCCTCCTCCGCAGTGCGCACGATCGGCTGCCCGCTGACATTGAAGCTCGTGTTGATGATCATTGGGATGCCGGTCAGACGCTTGAACTCGCTGATTAATTCGTGGAAGTCTGGATGTACTGACCGACGCACGGTCTGAAGGCGCGCCGAGTAGTCCACGTGGACGACGCTTGGCAATCTACAGCGTGGAAAATGTAGCCGCTCCCTCAGGCTCCTCAGCCCTACCGGAACGGAGTGGCGGTGCTTCGGCAATAGGTAGGCCGTATATTGCATGTAATCCGAGGGTTCTTCCGTATCGAACCATTCCCCGCAATCTTCGGCAAGAATTGCGGGGGCGAATGGACGAAAGGACTCTCGAAACTTGACCTTTAAATTTAGCACGGATTGCATATTCGGGACGCGTGGATCGGCCAAAATCGAGCGCGCCCCGAGTGCGCGAGCCCCAAGCTCCATACGCCCACGAACCCATCCGACGACGTTGCCTTCGGCCAATAGACGGGCCGCAGCCCTATGAACCCCATCGTCAAGCGATAGCCGGTATTGGAGCGCCTCCAATGGAGCTTCGCCCGGCTCCGCGCCGAGGTAGAATCCGTTCGCGTTGATCTTACCA
>CATPAT010000112.1 GCA_955652155.1 uncultured Chthoniobacterales bacterium
AATTTCCTTCGGAGTCCTTAAGCGCAGTATATTTCTTTTTGTTCTTCGGATCGATGTAATAAACGAGCGTGGCGAGATTTGCGAACCCGTAGTTGCTTTCGTGGAACACCGCGGCTTTCGAGCCGCTATTGGTGTATTTAAACTTAATGGTGATCGTGTCGCCTTGACCCCGCGCCACTGAAGTCAATTCCACACTCACGCCGTCCCATTCTGTGTCCGCTTTCAATGTGGCGGCGGAACTCTCGGCTTTTGCCGTTGAAGAATCCTGCGCCTGCACGCGGGCGATGATGCAGCTGATTAAAGCGACGCCTGCCGCTGCCAATACGTTTGGAAAAAACTTAAAGCTTTTGCTTGGTCGCATGTTTCAATCCTCCATCAGCACTCGCGACGTGAGCATTTGCCCAACGGTTCATCGCGGGTTGCCGTGCTCCCGTTGTAAGAACCGCGCTGAGCAAAGTCAAGCGCGTTTGTGGCCAGTTTCGCCCATTCGTTTGTTCCTATTGACCCCCAGCGTGTGCTTTGACATGCTCGCCCCGGTGAAACATTTCGTTTTCTTCCTTTGTCTTGTCTGCGCCTTTGGTTTCGCGCGCGCTGAGACTCCACTTCCTTCCGCGCCGGGAACGATCTGGCATTACCAGATGACTCAGGAATTCGGTGAAGGCGTGCACCCGAGCGATAAGTCGCTCAAGTTTGACGCACAGGGGAAGCTTCTTACGCCGACCGACATTTACGTGGCAGGCAAGCAGCGCGTCGGCGATGTCGATACGTTCAAGTACGACATGTATCGGCAAGGCGCGGTTGCCTTGACGGAGTTTTTCACCGTGGATGAAAAAGGCGTCACAGCGATCGCGCGCGCCGTGGAAAATGGCGAGCCATTGCTGTGCGTGCCGCCACAGAAAATCTTGAATTTTCCGCCGCGCGTCGGAGAGAAGTGGAACTACAAGGGCAGCGTCGGTGATATGGAGACTGAACAGGAATATGAGATTGTCGGGCGGGAAAGTGTGCAGGTGCCGGCGGGAAAGTTTGATGCTTTTAACCTGCGGCTGACGCAAGTGGCGCCGACGCCGCCGAAAGTGGTCGAGGACCGCTGGTTTGTGCCGAACACCGGCTACGTCAAATTCGTTACCACCTTGACGCTGGAGAACGGCAACCTTCTCCAGCGCATTACGCTCGAGCTGAGCGAGGGTCCTAAAATTGCCGAGAAGCCACCCGTTGCGTCCGCGCCATCAGCTTCGCCCGCCGGGAAGAAGTTATTGCACGCCGCGCTCGCGAAAGAATTGACTGCTGAGCCCACCACCATCTTCACGCCGGACCTCGAAAAAATTTTCTGTCGCTGGCAGGGCGACGCGCTAAACAACGGCGACAAAATCCGTTGCGTTTGGATCGCCGAAGATGTCGGCGAGGTAGCGCCGCCAAATTACAAACTGGATGAAGTATCAATGACCGCCGATGGGCCGACGGCCGCAGGCACGTTTACACTTTCGCGTCCCGATAAAGGTTGGCCGTCGGGAAGGTATCGCGTCGAATTGTACGCCGGCGATCAGCTAGCCGATACGCTGAGCTTTACCATCACCGCGGCGAAATAAAAAGTGCGCTTCACAACTTCGCGCCTATGCGATTAGCATGCGCGTCCGAGGATAAACTTGTTAACCGGCCTCAGCGTCGTTGATTTCATGCCGGTCAAGTTCGTGTTGCTCACAGGCGCCACTGTCAGCTTTTTTCGTGATCTTGTTCCCATAGTTTCCCTTCAACCGCCTTTCCGCTTTGTTGCGCCCCTCGCGCGCGCGCGTGAAGCTCCCGATTTTTCCCGCGCATATGTTGTGCTTTTGCCCAACTTTTGCGTCACCTTAAGAATTGCAAAGCGGGGGCAGCGCGTCCAAAAGTTTGCGAAGCTCTCCGGAGGGAAATTCAATCTCCGGCAGCGGCGGCAGCAGCTCCGGCTGTGGGGGACGCTCCTGTATGCGGTTTTCGGAAAAGTCTTCCGGCCAACAATGCGACAGTAGCCAGGCTGCACTTCTCCAATCGAGCGCCGATGCGTCCACAAGCACCTTGACCAGCTTGGTACGTGCTCGGCCTCGCGCGCGCGAAGTCGCCTGCAAAAAATGCGGATGCCGTTCGCGCCACTCGAAGTAAACGCGCTCGGAAATTCCGACGGCATCGACGCACGTTCGGATTGTGTTTCCAGCCGCCAACAACGCGCAAATCTGCTTTTGCAACGTTGCATTGAGCAGGCTTTTTCTGCCGCGTGTTTTCGGAGTCATCGAGCGTCTCATCACACGTTCATAAATCGAGAAGTAGGACGCGGTTACCTGTTCGCTGCGCCCATGCGGCGACAATTTCGTTCCGCCACGGCTGATATTCCTTCATGATCGCGGGCAGCAATGCCTTGGTCGGTCGCTCGGACCATTCGCAATTAAATTGTCCGCTTGGCTCGTCGAGAATCAGCTCGACGGTGATGCCGCAACTCAGTTTCAGAATGTGTCGTGGTTCTTTCATCGGGTTGGTATCAGCACTCGCGTTGAGACTGCTGGCGTCCCAGCTCAGGCGGTAGGTATCTCTCTCCCTTTAGGGAGAGATACCGCTGAGACTGGACGGTATCAGCGTAGCGTTGAGACCGTTGATACTTCGTGGTCATTTCCGTTCCCATTTACCGTTGTTTGTTGTGATCGTTCCGCTGGTTTTCGCCTCGGCGAACAATCGAAAAAATGTGGCTCGACTCATCCCGGTTTCATCGAGCGCGATCTTGCGGAACTGAGCAGCAGACATCGGGCGCGTGAGCAGATCGACAAGCTGGTCGACGCGAAACTGCTTTACCGCCGCGCCGCTCGCCTTCTTCAGCTCCGCCGGGTCGAGTTCACTCGCGACGACAAAGAGCGGAAATTCCCAGCGCACGACGAACGGCTGGACCGGCGCATGATTCCGCAGCGTCGCCTCAACCGTGAATGCGCCGTCTTCCTCGTGCTTGGTGAAGTTGAGGAGCGTATCAGGATCGCGAGCGAAAACGCCGGAACCGCCGACACGGTCAATTGACTCTTTCGACGATTGATTGCCCTTGCTGTAGTGCGCACCAAAGAGAACCGCAGCGCCGCTTTGGACAGCGAGCAATTCGACTTGGTTGAGCAAGGCCGCGATGTCGCCTGCCTTGTTCTCGTCGCGCGCACCCAACAGTTTGTAAACCGGGTCGAGGATGATCAGGACGTAATGGCCGCGCCCGATTCGCTGCAACAAACGCGGCATGAGCGTTGACAAGTCCGCCGCGTATCCGCGCAGATTCAACACGTCGAAGTAGCCCGGCTCGATTGTCAGTTGCCGCTCGTCGCAGATGGCCTTGATTCGCCTCGCGAAGAACGCAGGCTGAATCTCCAAGTTCACGTAGAGGACGCGCCCGCGCTTGGTTGGGAACTTACCTAACCAGTCGGTTCCAGTCGCGACGCTGACGGCAGTGTCGGTGAGTAACCATGTTTTATTAGACTTCGACGCACCGCCGAACATCGCCTTTCCACCGCTATGCAGCACGCCTTCAATCACGTCATCGGGTAGGACGATTGGCTTCGCGATGAGCTCAGCGCCGTCGTCGGTCTGCGGAAGTTGGCCGTTCAATCCATTCACCGAATCCCGCAATTTCGACATCCGGCAATCTGTGTCCGCTACGATGTCAGCTACGTCCTCAGGCGGAGTCGCATCGTAGGCGCGCCGAACGCTCTCGGTGCCGGCAGCGATGATTTCACGGAGGATGTATTTGTCGCGGACGATGTCGATGTAGTAGCAAACGTTCGCGGCCGTCGGCACGAACGTGAACAAGCTCGTGACGAACGCGGCGCCGCCCAAGCTCTCAAGCAGATTCCTGTCGCGCAGCGCTTGCGTAAATGTGATCAGATCAATCGCCTGTCCCGCGTTCCAAAGATCGACAAGCACGTTGTAGATGGTCTGGTGCGCCGGGACGTAAAAATATTCCTCGTTAATCTTTTCCACGCATTCCGTGATTGTGTCACGCGGCGAGATAAGCATCGACCCGAGCACGCCTTGCTCCGCTTCCACGCTGTGCGGCGGTGGTGAAATCATGGTTCAGCCCATCCGTGAGTTCAAAAAATTTCTGACACTCGATGCGAGAATCAGACGCTTGCCTTTGAGCGCTCCGTGTCGACGCAGCGAGACGCTTTTGATCGAGCCGTCCGCGATCAGTAAATAGGCAAGTGATCTTTTAACCCCAAATTTCTTTTCCAGCCCGGGAAGATCGAGCCACTCAGGGTCACCCGCTTGTGATGCTTCGACCGGGGCCGTCGTAAAAGTATTCTCGTTCATAGAACACTTTTACCACTGGCGTTCGATGGATTTTTCGCCGCGCCAGGTTAGCTAATGGCAGAAAACTGCCAGCTAATGGCAGAGGTTTCGTAGGTATAACCCAGCTAATGACGCAAAACGGTTAGCTGTTGCCAAACTTCAGGATTTTTTTGCGCGTCCAAGCTTTTTTTTGCGTCGAACCTCGGCACCGAGTTTGCCGCGCGCCCTTGCGCTTGCTGATTTCCTGCGCGCATACCACTCTTTGAATTGGAGACGCATCTCCCTAGCAACTAAGAGCGGCATGCCGTCACACCGCTCTTGTTTGATGCCGAACTCCACAGAATCGTCAGCGTTCCTCTCTAGACTTTCGGGGTCTCTTGCTGCATACTTGTTGTTACGAAACATTTTGAAAAAATTATCACGACGCAACCGGCGGTAGAGTGGGAGTGCGTCCTCTTCTCTTTCTTTTCCGGTGATCAGGGTCAGGGCTTCGTGGAATGTCAGCAGCGTACGAGAACCCTCACGCCGTAAATAAAGCTCGTCGTCGCAAGCTTCGACGAGGTCTAGTGCCCTTGCTGCGGCCTCCTCGTATTCGTTCCTCCCAGCCTCGCGCCGCTTCCTTGTCCTGAATCTCGGCGAGGTGAGCAGTTTGGCAGCGACTGTTGCGACGAGTTGGAGAGGATACCGCGCCGTGAGATCTTCCGGATACTGCGCCGTGAGATCATGATCTTCCGGCACTTCTGGCGTCTGATTGTCCATAGCTCGTTTAGTTATGGCTGCGCGATGTCACATCCGGCAAGTTGCGCATGGCGTTGCGCAAATCGGCAACGGCGATGTGCGTGTACGCCCGACTCACCGCCGCGCTCTCGTGTCCGACGATTTCCCGCGCCAGCGCGTCGCTCACGCCAGCGGCTTTTAGGAACGTCACCGCGCTGTGGCGCAGGCTGTGGAACGAAAGCTCGCTCGTTTCCCGCGCGCCGCCGCGTCCCTTGCCAGTGCTCGCATGTCCGCGCGGCTCAGCCAAACCAGCGGCCACGAGAATTTCGCGGAACTGATTCGAAAGCGTGCCGGTACGATTGGCGCGCGCAGCCTTTGGAAAGATGAAAGCGTTTGGGTCATCGCCCGCTGGCAGCGTGCTGAGATAGTCGGCGAGAGGTGGCATGAGCGGGAGCACGAGCCGCCGTCCAGTCTTGCGAGCCGTGAACGCGACTTCGCCGTTTTCCAAGTTGATCGCGCGCCATGTCAACCGCGCCAAGTCACCCAAACGTTGGCCGGTGTAGATGCCAAAGAGCACGAGGCCGCGCCACTCCGTTTCGCCGCACGCCGCGAGCACTCGTTCGATCTCGGCAATGGTAAGCTCGCGCCGTCGCGTTTCACCACGCCGCTTTAGAACCTTCACGTTCGCCGCCTCGTTGATCGTGGCGATGCCGTGCCGCACAGCGTCAGCGCAGCAAGCGCGCACGATCTTCAACGCAAGGTTCGCCGACCCGACTGAGAGCGCCTTCGCCTCAGCGTTGCGAAAGGCTGTGATGTCTGGCGCAGGCAGTAGCGCGATGTCTTTGTCGGCTGACTTGCCGAGAAAATCGAGGAACCGATTCACGATCACCCTGTAACGGTCGAACGTCGCCGGAGTAGTTTCGATTTGTCGCGCGTTCAGCCAGTTTCGGAAGTGCGCGCGGATGGTGCTGTTCGCCAGCGCTTCGGGATTGGTTGCCGCGAATATGTCCGCGACGCCGTGCTTGATGACATCGCGCGCGACTTCCGGCGTTAGCTTCCCGTTCTTTCCGTGCAGCGCGGCCTTGTGCCATGCGCGGCAGATTTCGAGCGCCTGCTTTTGTCGCGAGTTTTTGTTGAGCGGAACACGCGCTTGCGTGCGCGCGCCTCATCAGGATTGACGATTGTGAATGCGCAAAACCGATACGGTCTGCCGGGTTGACGATGAATGCTTGGCATGGCATAACATGCATCCGTGTCCAACAATGTTTCTCGGTGTTCATCCACGAGGGAAGAGCGGTCGCTCCGAAGGGGCAATGCGTATCGAGGGTTCGAATCCCTCCCTCACCGCCATGTTCCAGACTCCCGCGAGCCGCTCGCTTTCGCTACATCTAGCGCGCTCACGTATCGGAGATGAGAACTTGTTCGACCGGTGGGACGCGGAGCGCATGGGTTAAAATCCCGCCATTGCGGGATCTAACTCCGGAGCCAACGCGCAGCGTTGGATAATCCCTCCCTCACCGCCATTCTGATTGCGCGTTGAGCGTTGGACGTTGAATGTTGGGCGTTGACCACTGAAGAGCTCCAGATTCGAAACTTTATCGACGGCCAGTTTGTTGAGCCCGTCGGTGGCAAATATATCGACAACATCGAGCCGGCGACGGGAAAACCGTACTCGCAGGTCGCCGACAGTGACTCGCGCGATGT
>CATPAT010000113.1 GCA_955652155.1 uncultured Chthoniobacterales bacterium
AGCACAGCCCGAACGCCGGCGCTCCAACCGCAGTAAGTTTTCAAGTAAGCAGTAATTTCAGGCGTATCCATTCCGTTAAGGTAACACAGGGCCGGTAAATTTCACGGAAAGGCGTCCGAGCCGCATTCTTTTACGAATAAAAGATCGACAATCAGCGGCGATTTGAACTAAAAGCCCTGCCGGGAGCTCCGATTTCCCTGAGGCCGTGTTTGATGGAGCCCCCGGCGCCCTAAAATTCTAAATTTTGTGCCGAAATGGTTTGAGCGACTGAGTCAACTTTTGTAAACCGAGTTCGAGGCGCGTTTTAACCGTGCCAAGCGGCGCGCGGGTGACGGCGGCGATTTCGCGGTGGCTCATTCCGGCAAAAAATGCCAGTTCGAGCGCTTCGCGTTGATGTCGGGGTAGAACATTAAGCCGCCGATACAGGAAATGACGGAGGTCGGATCGCGAGATGTCATCCCCAAATGAATGTGTCTCAGGAGCCGCGGCCGGCTGTTCGTCGAGATGCGCCTGGTAACGTTCTTTGGCGCGGCAATAAGCTTGTTTCCGGCGAAGCCGATCGATCGCCCGCCGACGGGCGAGCGTCACAACCCAGCCAAGTAACTTTCCGGCTTTGGGCGAGTAATGATCGGCCTCACGCCAGATTTGCAACAAAATGTCCTGCAACACATCGTCGGCGTCGCCCTCCTCGTGCACGACGTTGCCGATGACCGATTTAAGTCTGCCGCCGTGGCGCGAATAAAATTCGTTCAGCGCTTCCGGTCGATGGTCGGTGATTGCTTCCATTAGTGCTTCATCGGAAATGGCGGAGCCGGTCGTGTACTGCAAAGTTGGGTTTAACATAAGTCCTCCCCTAGCGAGTTTTTGTCGTTCCGTTTCATCACGCTTGATTGCGTAATTCCAACGATGAGAAATCACCGCATCTCACGCAATCGGGGCGCACACCGGTTGAATGGTAGGTCAAATCCTTAGACGCGTTGGACTTGGAAAGAGTCGATTAACGGCGGATCGAATTGGCGTCGAGAACTCGCGCCCCAACGTCGCCAAAGTACGCTGCTAAACCGCGGGGCGAAATTGCATCGCGAACCTGCGAAATCGCGTCGAAAACTTTTCGCCGAATCGAGCAGTTGCTTTTCGCGGCAAAGCTTCTTGTTCTTCTAACATCGACATCCGCGCTAGCACTTCGTCGGTCGGAATCACCCAGTCCATCGGAATCGAATGGCAGTTCCGGGTTGGGCAGACCAAGCGCAACGGTCCGGTGCCGCGCGTTCCGCCAACGACCATAACATCGCGTCCTTCGATGATCCGACCGCAGGCGAGACAGTAGCGTTTGTCGTCAACCAAGTGCCATTTCCGGTAGCGATCGAGCCGCTGCAGGATTTCCAATTTTTCTGCGCCCGAGACTTCGATGGGAGCGAGCAGTGGCATTGCGCTGGAGAATGGCAGATGAACGCTCGGCTGGACAATCAGACGAATGGCAAATTCAATTATAGGTCAAAATCTGATGGTACGGCTTCGTTCCTCGTAAACACGAGGCAAAGCAGGCCGTCGACCAGACAATCCCAGACGCTCCTCTGCCTTTTTCTATAAAACGCACATCCACGCAGGGCCAATTGCGCGTTTTGAGGGTGGAATGAAAAAGAACAACGGGTTTCGTTCAAATAAGGAGCAGGTCCTTGATCCAACAGTGGTAGCGATGGAACGGATGGAACTTTACTGTGCTGCACGTCCGGGCAGTCCATCGGCGGCACGCCGGCCGCAGTTATTTCTTCGCAGTCACCTTTGGATTGCGCTCCTGGGTCCAAGCGTGGAAGAAGGAATTGTCGGCATCGGCCCAACCGTCGAAGCGGCGCTTCGCGCTTTTGATGCGCAATATTTCGCCGGTCTGCGTCCACCGGCCCACGCGCTTCGTCGTCGACTCTACAATTCAAGACCGACCGCAGCCTGATTCTCGGTCAAAACTTGATCGTGGTGCGCGCCCCGAATTCGTTGGCGTGAAAGTTAACGGTGGACACCGACCCGGAGTTTTGCCGGCGCAGATAATAGCCGCCGAAGGACCAATAGCGGGTTAAAAGAATATCTGCGGAAGGTTGCACGTAGAAATAATCGTCGCTTAACGTTGGAAGTGGCATCGGCAGATCGATCGTATTGAAGTACTCGACATGTGCGCGACGGATACTTTCCTCCGATTAACGAACCTCTTATTTAAACGATTCTCCAAACCGAGTTGGCTAATTTCAGTTGCGCCGCTTTCGCGAGGGGTTTACGCCGTAGCCATCGCCGTGGCCGTCGAGCACCAACACCCTTCTCGCGCCCGGCGCAGGTGCGTGCGCTTTTTCGAAAATTGCGCACAAGCCGACATCGTAAAACGTGACTGCAAGCTCATGCTGCTTGGCAAAGCGCTTGATCTTTTGCTTTCGCTTGCCTACGCCTATGCTCCGAGGCCAGACCCGCGCGAGTTGCGAATTGTAAACGGCGCAAACCTCCTCTTTCTTCAGTTCAGTTTCAATCAGATTGGCAAGCTTACGCATGAGGGAATCGCCTGCTTTTGTGTACATCTGTTACATCTAAAAAGCAATCCAGCTCATATCTAAGGTTTAAGAGTTTTCCGACACGGCCAAGCGGCGGGGACACATTCAGACGCCGCAAAACGGCTCTTATTCGATAATTCGAATCGCGCGTAAAAATACGCACATATCGGGCGCGAAAAATTGAGGCCAGACCGCTGTTCTCGGGCGTTTAACTCTATGAGAATCGTCACGTCTTTGTCGCCATTACGGAAATTGCCGGATGTCGCCTTTTTTTACCTTTCGAGACGATCCTTTTACAATTAAGATTCGGATTAGGGACTCGGGAGTTTGTTCCTCGGTTATGAACAAAGCTAAAGTCGCCGCTGGCGGCACGCGTAAATCGAATAGTCGGCGTCGTAATGGAACGAACGGCAGGCGACTCGACACATTCAATCCAAAGACCGAGGCCACGCTGCAAAAATCGAAAAAGACGCTGGAAAAACTTATTCAGCAACGCACCAGAGCGCTACGTGTCGCTAACGCCGAATTGGAAAACGAGATTAGCCGGCGCAAAGGTCTGGAGGGTCAGATTCTCGAAATCAGCGATCGCGAACAGGAACGCCTCGGTCAGGAATTGCACGACGGACTTTGCCAGCAACTGACCGCGATTGGGTTCCTCGCCCGCGCCACGGCGCTTCGTCTGAAGAACAATCGCGTGGTGCAAACGGACGACCTGGAGAAAATCGCGAAGCTAATCAACGCCTCAGTCATGGACGCCCGCAACATCGCACGCGATCTGCACAAGGAAGAGATCGACGCAGCCGGATTCCTGCCCGCGCTTGAACATTTGGCAGACCGGCAAATTTGGAAAACATCTTGTCGGCTCGATCTAAGAACGGAAGTGAACATCGAAGACGACAACGTTGCCTCGCAGCTTTATCGGATTTTGCGGGAAGCGCTCATCAATGCGAACAAACATGCTCGGGCCACCCAAATTGTGTTGGAGGTTCGGCGATTGAAGAACCATCTCGTCTTCAGCGTGAGCGACAACGGCGTGGGATTTAGCAGGAAACCAAAGGCCAGTCGTGGCCTGGGTTTTCACATCATGCAATACCGGGCCCAATCGATCGGCGCGCGTCTGGAATTCGAGTCCCTCAAAAAA
>CATPAT010000114.1 GCA_955652155.1 uncultured Chthoniobacterales bacterium
CCCGTCTGGCTGACAAGGTGATTGATCTGAGTAGTTGCAACGCGAGCGATTTCGTACTCGATCGCCGACAAGCCGCGCGAGCGGATCGACAATTTCCTTTCTCCGCTTAACGCGAGCAATCCGCCCTGGCTCTGGATCTGCACTTCGCGCGGAAGCTCAGGCACCGCCACGACTGCGTTGTAATCTTCGGCGAGCGGATAATCGCCAAACGCGCGAACGCCTTTGGCGACGCGAATGTAAAGCTCGCCATCAGTTTCGACCCGCACTCGAAACGCATGTTGTCGATCTTGCGCTTTTTCCGAAGGAATGGGTGTGAATTCGACAGGCTTGGCTTGCTCGAGCACATCGTCTGGCACGTTGGTCGCGCTCTGCCATTTCGAATCTTCATCCTTTGATTCTTCAGTCGTGTCCTCGGACTGATCCGAAGCGCTGCTCTCCTTGCTTTCAGCGCTGGAGTCCGTTTGCTCGGCACTTTCTGCTTCGGCCGTTTCTGATTCTTCTTTCGTTTCCGGCTTTCGTTTTGGCAGAAGCCAAACCTTGACCGCTTTCGCCAGCTCACGCGTACCGATGTCCGCCGTTGTGCCTAAGATGAGGACCTGTTCCGGTTCGCCATTCTTATTTCGCGCAGTATTGCCTTCGATCGAATTGATCTGAAACGCGGTCGCGATCGACGGAATCTTCACCTTTTGCTGACTCGCGTCGTGAGTTTGTGCGCCGCCCTGGGCGGTGCGCACGCCTTTGTTCAACTCGAGCTTCATGAAATCTTCGTTTTCCGGAAGCGTGACCGGCGAACTTCGCAAATAGGCCAGCCGACGATGTAACCCGTATGTCATTGCGAAGTGCGGTGGCGGGTCTGACGGCGGGAAAACCGCCGATCCGCCGACCATCAGCAATTGAATGTGTCGGTCCAGGTCGCCGGGTTCGACCGCGTGCGTCAGTTCGAGAGTCGCCGTCACCTGGCGCAGTTTTGGATTCGCGGGGTCTTGATAGAGCTCGAGTTGCGAAATCGCTATTGCGAACGGTGGCGTCTGTGTTTCATAAGTCAGCCGTTCCATCAAAATTTGCGGCGCGAAGAAGTTTTTGTCGAAGACGATTCGATATTTTTGATCGGCCGGCCAATCCTCGGTGGGACGAAAGACCAGTTCCTTGTCCGAGTTCCATGACCACGCGCCAGCGATTTGCGGCTCGAGCCGTACGCCTTGGAGCGAAGGTTTCTTCAGATCTTCCAAGCGCGCTGCTGGGTCGCTGAACCGAACGATCAGTGGGGGATATTTTAGCTCCTTCTCAAGTTTCGTAACCGGGATTGCCACGATTGAAACGGAGACGCGGTGTGGTTTTGGTCGATTCTGATACCAATTCCAAGTCCACGCTGCCCCACATGAAACCAGAAAGATTGCAATGAGTCCGGCCGCGGTGATTCGCGGATTGGCTTCGCTAAAACGTATCCAGGCCGTGCGGCCCTGCGAGAACCAATGGGGCGGGCTCCAGGAGACGCGACCGAAGACTGCGAACCAAGTTTTCGCCACGATTTTGCCCAGCAGAACGAACGGGCGAATAATCAGGTCGGGCAGTTTCGAAAGGAGGGCGGGCGTTTTCATGGTGTGAATTCGCCAGTCGAATCCAAATCTTTCAGTTAATCGATAGTAATTGTGCCGACCGGGACGATTGCGCTAAGACAGGTCGGAATGAAAAACGCCGGCTTGGTCGCCACCCGTCGCAGTCTGGTCGATCGGCTGGCGAATTGGGACGACCAGAAGCGCTGGCAGGAATTTTTCGATACTTACTGGAAGCTGATTTATTCGAGCGCGCGCAAATCGGGTTTGACCGACGCAGAAGCGCAGGAAGTCGTGCAGGAAACCGTCATCACCGTGGCGAAGAAGATCGACAAACTGAAATACGATCCGGCGATTGGTTCTTTTAAAGGATGGCTCTTGCAAATCACGCGTTGGCGGATCGTGGATCAGTTTCGGAAACGCGAGCCGGGGGAAGCAAAACGTCCTCGCTCACTGGACGATCGGCTGACCGCGACGATTGAGCGTGTGCCGGACTTGCACGTTGTCGATCTTGACGCGGTCTGGGAATCAGAGTGGAAAGAGAATTTGTTTGAGGCAGCGATTGCGCGCGCAAAAAAGAAGGTCGATCCGAAACAGTTTCAGATTTTCGATTGCTACGTGCGCAAAGAATGGCCGGCGCAAAAAGTGGCCCGCCAATTACGAGTGAACATCGGGCAGGTCTATCTGGCGCGGCATCGCGTCTCGGCGGTGTTGAAAAAGGAAATTAAAGCACTGGAGAAGTTGGGCCGCTAAGGATTGTGTTGGAGCGGCCGCGGTCTCGGCGGCTTTTTCGAGGGATTTGCCGCTGAGGACAGCGGCCACTACAGCTGCAATTGCCTCGCGCTCGCGGCTTGTGTAAAATCGCGACCATTCCCGAACAAGTTTCCGCTCAAGTCCCAATTCTTCCCGATCATGAACTCCTGCGCGTGATCGGGCGCGGCGCTTATGGCGAGATTTGGCTGGCGCGGACGGTCACCGGCGCATTCCGCGCGGTGAAAATTGTTTATCGCAGCACGTTTGAGAGCGAACGGGCGTTCCTGCGTGAGTTCGAAGGAATGTCCGCCTTCGAGCCGATCTCGCGCGGACATGCCGGGTTCATCGACATCCTGCACGTCGGCCGCACCAACGAGTATCTCTATTACAGCATGGAGTTGGCGGACGATCACTTGGCGGGTCGCGAGATCGACATTGTCAGTTACGAGCCGCGGACGTTAAAGAGCGATCTCGGCCGCCAGAAACGGTTGTCGGCCGATGAATCGATACGCCTCGGTATTTCGTTAACCGAAGCGCTGGAGGCGTTGCACACGCGCGGACTGACACATCGTGACATCAAACCGTCGAACATCATTTTTACTGAGGGCGTGCCGAAGCTCGCAGACATCGGGTTGGTGGCGGTGAGTGGACGGCAATCGTTCGTCGGCACGGAAGGTTATGTTCCACCGGAGGGTCCGGGAACGCCGCAAGCCGACATCTACAGTCTTGGCAAACTTCTTTACGAGACCTGCACCGGGAAAGACCGGCTCGATTTTCCGGAGATCGATTCGCAGTTGAGCCAGCGACCCGATCGCGAGCAGCTGTTGCAACTCAACGACGTGCTGGTCAAAGCGTGCGCGAACGATCCGAAGAAACGTTATGAGTCGGCCGCAGAAATGTATCGCGATCTTGCGGCCCTCGCGCGCGGCGAACGCCCGGGAAAATCGCGCACGAAAGTTTTGTTGGCGACGATGTCGATTGTTGCGGTTGCGGTTGCTGGCGTTTGGTTTTGGCTGAACCATTTGCAACCAAATGTCGGTCTGCATTTGCAAACGACAGTTCGGACCGAACCGCCTGGCGCCCTCGTCGTCCTGGGCGATCATGCGCAGAAAAGTCCGGCGACGTTCGAAGATTTGGAACCGCGCAAATACAGCCTGCGGATCATGAGTCCCGGTTATGAGCCGGTCGAGTCGGCGGTGGATCTTAGCGGCAAGCGGTCGTTGGATCCAACTGTCTTTCGTCTCGTTCGAAGCAAGGGCGCACTTGAAATCCAATCCGAGCCGCCGGGCGCGCAATTTTCCATTCGAAGTGAAGACGGTCAGATTTCGCGCGCGGGCACAGCGCCACAATCGATTATCGATTTACCAACGGGAAAGTATTCGCTGATCGCGCATCGCGGCGATTGGGAACTGCATGACGAAGCTGAAGTCCAACGCGGAGAAATCGCGCACAAGGTTTTGGCGTTTGTCAGCGCGCCAACGAACATCACGAGCGAGCCGAGTCGAGCTGAGATTTTTGTGGACGGAAAATCGCGAGGACGCACCCCGCTGCGGCTCGAGTTGCCGGTGCGTTCGCACGAACTGATGGCCCATCTTGAAGGTTGGCCTAACGAACAGCAAAAGATCGACATCGATCCACAACGCGAAAACGTCGTTCATTTTGTTTTTGCCAACGGCAGCGTGAAGATCACGAGTGCGCCGGGCGGCGCAGTGGTCATCGGTAATGGCCAGGAACTCGGCCAAACACCGCTCGTGATCGACGAGGTAAAACCGGGCGACGTGACATATGAGCTGCGACTCGGTGGTTACAAGTCGACTTCGGTCAGTGGCAAGGTTGAACCGCAGCAGCAGTCGTTTCTGGCGACGCGCCTGGAGAAAAGCGTCGGTCCTGAGCCTGGTCAATCGTTCACCAATTCGTTAGGGATGAAGTTCGTTCCGCTCGCCGAAGTTCGCATATCGGTGTGGGAGACGCGGGTGCAGGATTACGAAGCGTTTTCCCGCGCGAGCGGACGGCATTATGAACCAGCCGACTTTCAACAGGCGCCGACGCATCCGGTGGTGAAAGTGAATTGGTTCGACGCGATGGCATTCTGTAAATGGCTGACCGACAAAGAGCGCGACGAAAATCTGATCGAAGATCGACAATCCTATCGGTTGCCGACTGATCGGGAATGGAGCCTGGCCGTTGGGTTGGCCAATGAGAGCGGCGCGACGCCGCAAGCGCGTGATGGCAAAATCAAAAACGAGTTTCCGTGGGGGAAACAATGGCCACCCCCCGCCGGCGCGGGAAATTATCCCGCCGGCACGGGACAACGCCGCGGCACGACCATGCCGGTAGGAAGTTTCAAGGCGAATGCGTTAGGCCTCTACGATCTCGGCGGCAACGTTTGGGAATGGTGCGCCGACACTTACAAAGGCGGCAGCAGTGGGACCGGCCGCGATTGGGGAGTTCTCCGCGGCGGGTCCTGGGCGACGAGCAATCGTTTGGAAATGCAATCGTCGTATCGCAACGTTGTCGATCGGAACGAACGCGACGTGATTTACGGATTCCGATGTGTGCTCGCACCGGAAACCAGCGACATGATCGACAATCGATAGGACTCCGGTCATTTCGCCGCCAGCGCGGCCCGCAAGCGATCGAGAAATGGAATCTGCGCCGAATTCATTTTCCGCCGCGCAATCTCTTCCGGGAAAAACTGCGCGCGATCGATCTCCGGAAATTCCTGAAATTTTCCTGAGCGCGGCGGCCATTCCATCTCGAAGAGATTTGATTTCAGTTCGAACTGCTCTGGTAAATCGCCCTCGACCGCCCAGGCGTGAACGGTCTTGCCGCCTTTTTGTTTGATGGAGCCGAGCGGAATCCAATTTCCCGAAGGTTTGATTCCAAGCTCTTCTTCGACCTCAATCCGCGCGCGAGTGAACAAGTCCTCGCTCGGGCCGGCTTCGCCTTTTGGAATTGTCCATACTCCGTCATCTTTTCTGGCGAAGAACGGCCCACCGGGATGCGCAAGCAGAACCTGGATAATATTGTTTCGGCGAAAGATCAGTAAGCCGGCGCTGACGCGACTGCGTTTTTGTTTTTGTGGTGACGGCGAATTTTCCACGCCATCTTTCAACGGCAGAGTCGCCGCCGTTGCAAGTCAGCGAATAATGCCGAGTGATCCGAGTGTCGGCGGATCAATGCCGGAAGTGATCGGCAGAAGGCGATCTCGCTGGTAACGCGCGATGGCGGCGCGGGTGAGCGGGCCCATTCTACCGTCGATGGCGTAGGTGTAGTAACCGAGCTGCTGCAACTGAGCTTGAACACTGGCAACGATCTGGTCCGGTGAAAGCCCGTCATAGCCATAAATCGGTTCGTTGTACTCAAAATTAGAGTACGGGTCGTAACCCCAGGCCGGATAC
>CATPAT010000115.1 GCA_955652155.1 uncultured Chthoniobacterales bacterium
AGTCGCACGATCATTTTCCGAAAGCTAAAAGGCCTCGAAGACACGATCGGCATGACGATCGTCGATCCCTTTCGCGACGAGAAAGGCTGGGCATTCCGCGACCCGGAACGCAGCCGGCCCGGCTCGGCGCTGGACAAACTCGACCAATTCGAATCGACCGATCCGGTGAACGGGTTCCATTACTTGAGTCAAGCCTACACCGCGACCGATCCGAATTTCAAAGAACGGGTGACTGTTCCGGCCCTTTGGGACAAGGAAACAAAAAGAATCGTCAACAATTGCGAGGACGACATCTGTCCCATGTTCAACCGCGTCTTTAACGAGTTCGCCAAAAACAAAGACATCGATTTTTTCCCAAAGGACATCGAAGCCGATCATAGGAAACTTTCCGATTTTCTGTACGAGAACATCAATAACGGAGTTTACCGGGCCGGTTTCGCCACGCGTCAGCGGGCTTACGACGTTTCATGCCAAAAACTTTTCGACGCGCTCGATGAAATGGAAAAGCGTTTGTCGAAGAGCCGATACCTATTTGGCAACCGGATGGTCGAAGCCGATTGGCGTCTCTTTTGCACGCTGATTCGCTTCGATGCCGTTTATCATGGGCATTTCAAATGCAATCTTCGGCGCATCATCGATTATCCGAATCTACAAGTTTATCTGCTCGATCTCTATCAGCACCCGGGAATAGCCGAGACCGTCAGCATCGATCACATCAAGCGTCATTACTACATGACGCACGACGAAATTAATCCCACTCGGATCGTGCCACTCGGGCCGATTATCGATCTGACAAAGCCGCACGGTCGCGATCGTCTGGGTTAGGTAGTGGCCGCGCTGTTCTGAGCGGGCGATTTGTCACGGTCAGTGTCGGGCGGATTCCTACACGCTACTCTGCCAAAGCAATACTTAACGACGTTGAATAATCCATCCTGGGATCTGTCCAACCTTGAAAGGGGTAATACGGACAAATGAAACATCTAATCATATCAATATTCACGGGTGTAGCGCTCGCATCAGCGGCGCTGGCCCAGGCCAAACAAGACGATAACAACACTTCCACGACAACGGTCCATCGGGGCTCTCGCGGGAACTCGCAAGCGCAGGTTGCGCCGGTAAGAACACAGCAGGTGACCAGAACGTCGCCCATCCGGACGCAACGCAGCGTCTCGACGGCGCCGATGAGGACACATACGTACCGCACCACGCACCAGTTCAATGGGAACGCGACCGTTCGTTCCGGCACCACGGCCAATACGCGGCTCCGCGAGCGACAGGCAAACACGACCGTTCGCTCTAATACTACAGCGAATGCGCGGGTTCGAGATCGCAATGCCCGATTCGACGATCAAGTCCGGGTCCAAAGTAACGTCACGGTCAATCGTGATCGGAACTTTCGTAACCGGACTTTCTCCGGCAACACCACCAACGTCGCCGTTAACCGAAACAGAAATGTGACGGTCACGAACAATTGGCGGGGCAGCCGATTTAGTGGACAGCAGTATGCTGCGTTTCGAAATTACCACAGGCAATGGCATGATCGGGGCTGGTGGAGCAGCCACTACAACCGCATCATCTTTGTTGGCGGAGGCTGGTATTTCTGGGATGGAGGATACTGGTATCCGGCGTGGGGTTACGCTCCGTACGCTTACTATCCGTACGACGGTCCGATCTATGGCTACGGCAACCTGACGCCGGACCAGATCGTGGTCGACGTGCAGACGCAATTGCAACGGGACGGTTACTATGCCGGCCCGATTGACGGGCAACTTGGACCGCTGACGCGTCAAGCAATCGCAGCTTTCCAGGCTGATCATGGTCTCGCGATTACATCGACAGTGGACGAGCCGACGCTCGCAACACTTGGCTTATCGTAACTGACAAGAATTAAATTGAGCCGCGGGTTGGCCTCCAGCCCGCGGTTCTTTTTTTATTTTGTGAACTCGTCCAAAGCCTGGCCAAGACGCGCGATGCCTTCGCGAAAGTCTTCCGGTTGGCAACACAGCCCGATGCGAATGTGTTGCGGCGATTCGAAAAACCGGCCCGGGACAACTGCCGTCTCATATTTCTCGATCAGTAAAGTAGAAAGCTTCTCAACGCCGAAGTCGCGCAGACGCGGAAAGGAAGTTGTGCCGAATCTTTTCGGCACAACTTCGGTGTCATCGCGCTCTCTAAGAAAGCTATTCAACGTTGCTCGATTGGTCTCCAGCATCGCTTTCGCGCGCCCGGCGATCTTTGGAAGTTGATTTAGCGCTACTACGCTGAGTCGCTCCATTACATTCGGCGCGCTCGCCGCAAAAATATCGTCCAGTCGCCGGATTTTTTGTGCAAGCTCGGGTTCAGCGAAAATCCAGCCGCAGCGAAGACCACTTAGTCCGTAGCCTTTGGTTAAGCTGCTTGTCACGACGAATTCGGGACCGAGCGAGATTGCCGACGGAGGAGAATTCTCAAACATCGCTTCCAGATAAACTTCATCCACGAGCACACGCGCTCCCGCAGCGCATGCCAGGTCACCGATTTTTCGCAGTGCCGCATCATCAACCAGAACACTGCTCGGATTGTGCAGGTTGGTCAGCACGACCAACCTCGTCTTCGACGTGATCTGTTTCTCGAGCGCGTCCATGTCGATCTCGAATCCGTCTTCGAACCGTCTCGGGAATCGTTTAATCTTTGTGCCGAGATATTCGGCGATCGCGAGCAGGGGATCGTAAGTTGGCTGTTCAATGAGAATTTCGTCGCCGTGGTCGATCAACGCCGCCATCGCGACATGGTTCGCCATTGAAGTGCCGCCGGAAACGGTGACGACATTTTCGGGAGCGACATGGCGATGCGCGGCGAGTGCTTCGACCAGTGGGCGATATCCATAGGCGTTGTCGCCATGTAATTCTAAATCGCTCAACTTCGCGTCCAATTCCGCGAAAGGCAGATTGAGAATGCCGCTCAAAGCGAGATTGAATTTCACTTTTGGGCGCGTTTTTGCCCAATGCATGAACGCAGATTGCTTGTCAGTCATGGATTCTCGATCCTGTAAGGAATCATCCGCCAAACACGCGAAAAGACGCGAAAGAAAACATTTGGGAAATTTGCATTCTCTTTGGCGTTTTTAGCGGACTCTCCAGAAAAGGTACGCCGGCACACCGGTCAGCATGATGCCGAGGCCGATCAAGCTGTTGTGCGGGTAACGATAAAGTGTGCTGAACGCGACGCCCGCGCAGGCGATGATGAAAAAGAGCGTCGTAAACGGATGGCCCGGGACGCGGAAGGTTCGAGCCGAACTGGCAGTCCGATCTGGACCGGCATCTGGCAGAGGCAAGTCGGTTTTGCGGCGACGTCGAAATACGAAGACGGTCGCAGCAGTCAGCGCAAAGAAAATCACGTCCACCGATATGACGTAGTTAAGAATTTGTTCATAGCGACCTGACAACGTGATCACGATCGCAAAGGCGCCTTGCAATGTGATCGCGAAGGCCGGAACCCGTGCGCGATTCAATTTTGCCAGGCTTGAAAAAAACAAACCGTCTTCGGCCATCGCGAAATAAACGCGCGGCGCGGTGAGCATGCTTTGGCTGAGAAAACCGACGGTGGAGACGGCGATCCCGACAGCAATAATGCGCGCGCCGTTTTCGCCAAGCGCCAGACGCATTACCGCTGAAGCTGGGGTCCTTGTTTGTCCGAGACCCTGAGGGCCGAGTGCGTGAACACAAACAAAGTTTACCGAAAGGTAAACGACAATGACGCCTAACACGCCCAACAATAAACCGCGCGGAAGATTTTTTCGCGGTTCGCGCACTTCTCCGGCCACGAAACACGACGTTTGCCATCCGCCATAAGCAAATTGAACCGGAATGAGGGCCGCCCCGAAGGCAGTCAGCGAATTCCAGATCCCCGGCGGTGAGGATGTCGATCTTGCGATGGTGGATGCGGGTGCACCTGCACCTGCACCTGTGACCGTCAATCCGAACGCGACCAGTGCAGCAATCGCGATCAATTTCAGAATCATAAACAGATTCTGGGTCGTGCTGCCGGCGCGCACGCCGAGACAATTGATAATCGTCAGCACGACCAGGACGATTGTCGCCAGCAAAGCTGCGACGTTGTCATTGGCCTCCATCCGCCCGAGCGAGCAGACATATTTTGCAAAGGTGACTGCGACTGCAGCCATGCCGCCGCTTTGTGTCACCAGGAGCAATGCCCATCCGTAAACAAACGCCAGCCCAGGATGAAATGCATCGCGCAGATAAACGTATTGACCGCCGCTTGTTGAGGTTTGCGATGAAAGTTCCGCGTAAATGAAAGCCCCCGCGAGCGCGATCAGTCCGCCGAACGCCCACGCGGCAAGGATTAAAATTGTGGACGGCACCTGCTGCGCGACCACGTAGGGATTAATGAAAATCCCTGAGCCGATGATGCCGCCCATCACGATCATCGTGGTATCGAACAACCCGAGGCGGCGCACCAGGTGTGCTTCCGAGGACGTGATGTTGGTCACTATTTCTCGGGAGCGGTATCTTTGTGATTAGCGTTCTCTCGACGGGTAGCAACCATCGAGACCGCGATCGTGGTCGTGAGGACCGCGACCACGACCGCTAGAGAAATCGGCGTCGGTATCGTGAAGACATCGCGGGCGATCATTTTTATTCCGACAAATGCGAGAATGATCGCGAGCCCGCTTTTTAAGTAGATGAAACGATCGATCAGCTTCACGAGCAGAAAGTAAAGCGAACGCAGGCCGAGAATGGCGCAGATGTTCGAGGTGTAGACAATGAAGGTATCGCGGGTAATTGCGAAGACCGCAGGGATTGAATCGACGGCAAAGACAAGGTCCATCACGTCGATGACGATTAATGCCAGCGCCAGCGGCGTCAGCATCCATCGACCGTTCACGCGAGCTTTGAAATGTTCGTCATGAAATGTAGGCGTAATCGGGAAGGCCCGGAGACAGCACCGCATGATCCAGCTTTTCCCGAAATCCTGCGGCTTCTGTTTGACGAAAAACATCCGCCACGCGCTGACCAGCAGAAACGCACCGAAAAGGTAGAGAATGAAATCGAAACGATTTACCAGCTCGATGCCGAGCCAAATCATCACCCCGCGCATCACCAGCGCGCCGACAATTCCCCACACCAGAGCGCGATGTTGGGCCAGCGGCGGGACGCGGAAGTAGGCGAAGATCAGAATGAAAACGAAAATGTTATCGACGCTGAGCGAGTACTCGATCACGTAGCCGGTGAGGAATTCGAGCGCCTTGTCCGGCCCGCGCAACTTCCAGACGAGAAGGTTGAAGAGGAGCGAGAGCACGATCCAGATGACAACGCGGTGCGTGGCCGCCCGCATGCTCAGTTCGCGGTCGCGATGCTTGAATTGGACAAGATCGACAGTCAGCGCGACGAAAACGCCGGCATTAAACGCGAGCCAAAACCAAATACTTGTCGTCGCCACTGCGCGTAGAATTTCACGCTCCGTGCAGGACGGCAATCGGAAACATTCAGTTGCTTGCCACGCCCGACCTTCATCGTAGTTTGTCCGACTCTCATGGACGCGGAGCTCGAGAAACTGGTTGAAGCTGGCAAGCTGACTTCAAAAGCAGCTGAAAAGCTCGATACGCTCAAACCGGGGACATTTTGTCTTCACAAAAGCTGGGGGTTCGGTCGTGTCGCTGAGTGGAATCTTCTGCTCAACCAGATCCTGATCGATTTCACCGGCAAAAAGGCGCATCCGATGCAGCTGGAATATGCCGGCGACAATCTCACCCTGATTCCGGCGGAACACTTCCTCGCCCGCAAGGCCAGCGGTCTCGCGGCGACCAAAAAACTAGCCAAAGATGAACCGGTTGCGCTGGTTCGAAACATCTTGGAAAGCCTCGATGGAAGCGCCACTGCGCAACAGGTCAGCGATTGGATGGTCCCCGACCTGTTCACTGAAGCGGAATGGAAACGGTGGTGGGAATCGGCCCGCAAACAGTTGAAAACAAGCGGCGCGTTCTCGATTCCAGCGAAAAAGACAGAACCGATCCAAATTCGCGCCGAAGGCATCTCACACGCCGACGAATTGACCGAATCATTCGACCGCGCGCGGCAACCGAAGGAGCAGCTCGCCGCGCTCGAACAAATGGTAAAGTTTCATCAGCAATTCAAAGAACCGGAGAAGCAGTTACAGGCCGTGATCGCGGCGGTCGAGAATGTCGCCGCTCGAAATCAGAAATTGCATCCCGAGCTGACGTTCGAGCTTGTCCTCGGTCGCGACGACTTGCTGGAGAGTTTCCCGCAATTAAAGACGACGCACATCGGTCTGACGCTCGAGAAATTGATTGTCGATGAGGAACGCCGGTTGGTTTTGATCTTGCCGAAGCTGCCGGCGGCGAAAGAAAAGCGAATCTTGCAAGCATTGCCGGCCGCGCTTGGCGAGCGCTGGAGCGCACGCGCTTTGCAATTAATGCAGGCGACACACGGCCGAATGGTCGCTCAAATTCCGCACGTGTTTCGCGACGCCGGACAGCACGCTGAGTTGAAGACGATGCTGGAACGGAGCGTGCGCGAACATTCCGCCACCAGCGAAATGCTCGTCTGGTTATGCGCCGAGCGCGCTGACTGGCCCGAATTGATCAATCCGGAATTACTGGCCGCGATCCTGTCCGCGCTCGAGCGGGAGCAGTATTTAGCGGCGGGTCGCGCCAGCAAATTGCAGCGCTTGCTCCTGGAAGATCGACAATTATTTCAGGACATGTTTGGAAAGGCCGATGTCGGACTGGCGCGTGACGCGCTGCGGCGACTCCAGTTGAGTCCTTTGTTCGATGAATTAACGAAACGCTCGTTGCTTGCCCGAATCGTGAAAGTTTTTCCGGATCTCGAGAGCATGATTGCCGGCGCGCAGCCTCAGGAAAAAGCCGCGCCGCTCGTTGTTTCCTGGAGCAGTCTGGACAAGCGAAAAGCCGAATACGAAGACCTCGTTAAGAAAAAGATTCCGGAAAATATTAAGGAAATTTCGCTCGCGCGTTCATATGGCGATCTGAGCGAGAACTTCGAATACAAGGCGGCCAAACAAATGCAGGCCGTGCTTGCCCGCCAACGGGCCGAGCTCGAGCAGGCGCTTCAGAATGCGCGCGGAACGGCGTTCGAAAATCCGGACACATCCCGCGTGTCAATTGGCACCATCGTTACCGTGCGCGACAAAGCTTTTAAAAAACAGGAGACCTACACGATCCTCGGCGCCTGGGATGGCGATCCGGATCGAAACATCATTTCTTATCAAACCGCGATCGGTCAGGCCCTCCTCGGCCATAAAGCGGGCGAAAGTGTGACCTTGCCAAACGGAGAGTTCCAGATTGGCTCGATCGAGCCGGCACCGGTGGACAAAGTTGCAGCCGATCCCGCAGTTGCTGAAACCGAGCCGGCTTCGGTTTAAAACTGTAGCGGCGGTCTATGACCGCCGGAAGTCGTTAGCGTCTTTACAACAATCAGCTTTCATTAAATTCCTGGTCGCGAGATAATCGAGAAATATGAACGCGAAAATCAATCACATCGCGGTCTGGGTTCTCGTCGCTGTTTATTTTCTCATCGGCTGGGGCTGGTACGCCATCTGGGGCGACACTTGGCTGAATCTTCACGCCAAGGCCGCGACCGACATCGAACGGACGCATAACGTCGGCCCCTACGTGTTCGCGTTTGTCGCGTCGATCGTTGTGAATTACGCGCTGGCGTGGCTGATCGGACGGTTTAATGCGACGAACGCGGTCGCCGGTTTGAAAATCGCGCTCGTGTGCTGGTTCGCGTTTTTGTTCGTTGAATACGCGACCATTTCCGTCTTCTCCGCCTTCGAAACAAATCCCTGGCCGCTGGTTTGCATCGACATGGGCCGGCCACTGATCGGATTTGCCATCAGCGGAGCTGTTCTCGGCGCCTGGCGCAAGTCGGCGCTGTAGGGGCGGCTGTCCTCAGCCGCGATTCTTTTGTAGGAGACGCTGTTAGCGTCTCGTTTGGGAATCAAACTGATTCCCCTACAGGATCTATGCCGTTGCCGCGTTCACGACTTTTTCAAATCGTTTTTCCCACGCCAGATAATTGCCCTTGGCGCCGAGCACGAGCGGCGAGACCGCGATCGCGTTGAGCAAAACCCAGTTTAGCAGTGACGCGGGAAATCGTAGCGGTCTGACAAAGTCCATAAACAGAACCACCCGATCGCCGTTGGTCTCGTTCCAGGCTTCGTGCATGTAGGTGTCGTCAAAGACAAGACTCCTGCCTTCTTCCCAATGTCGGGTCTCGCCATTGACCTTAATCCCGCAATTCAAAGCAGGCTGGGGGATGATCAAACCGAGATGGTAACGCAGCACGCCTTTGTAGGGACCGCGGTGCTCGGGCAAGTGTTTGCCCGGAGCGAGAATGGAAAAGAACGCCGTTTTCATTCCCGGCACTTCTTTAAGAATGCGCGCAGTTTCAGGGCAACGCTCGCAATTTCCCTTCGCCTTGAATCCATAGGCGAAAAAGAAATAAGTTTTCCAACCGTCGTCCTGCGACAGTTTTCGCTGGTCCGGCGAGATATCTTGAAAGTTCGGCAGATTGCTGCGATGCCGCATCACTTCATCCAGCTCGCGCCGAATCGTGGCCCAGTTTCCTTCCAACATTCGCGTCCACGAAAAATCCGCTGGCTCGAGAAACGCCTGTTCCGGTACGAGCGACGAACCACTGAGCAGTTTTTCCAACTGCCACAGCACGCGTTGCAAAAATTTCATCAACGCCACACGCATAAAGAAAGAATAAACAGGATTAACAGGATTTTGGCTTTAGGTCTCACAAAAACGGACAGGACCTTAATTCCAACGCGCAACGTTAATGGCCAAACAATTTTTCGCGGCTGATCCGCTTCGCCCCACGCGGCCCGCAGGTCCTCCGCAATTTCATCAATTGGATCACGGTTCTGCTCCGCTATGTAACGCTGACTAGCCGACCAGGACCGCAGGTAACCAATCAGATGTTCCAGGTTCCATTCCGCGCTCATTTCGAACCGGGGCACTTTGATTTCAGGAAAAGGGAAGGGGACTTGGTCGAATTTCTCCACCATTACGCGTTCCGGCAACCAAAACGGACCGACAACGGTTTTGTAATACCGCTCGTTCACGATTTCATCTATCTGCGGCGCGATATGAAAAAATTTGTAAGCCGATGCTGCGAGCACGCCGTTCGTTTTTAGCACGCGCCGCACTTCGGGATAAAATCGAGAGTGGTCCAGCCAGTGCAGTGCTTGGGCGACCATGATTAGATCGACACTCTCTGATTCCATTCCGCTTTCTTCAGCTGAAGCGACGTGATATTCGACGCGTTCCCGCTTTTCCGCATTTGCGATCTGTTTCTCGCTGGCGTCGGTCGCAATCACCCGTTCGAAGACGTTTGCGAGCTCAACTGCCGCTTGGCCGTTCCCAGTCGCGCAATCCCAGGCCAGTTTTTTACTTGGTGCGATTGTGCCGAGAAATTGGAACATCTCTTGCGGATACCGCGGTCGAAACTTTGCGTAATCTGCCGCATGCTTCGAGAAATGGTCTTTGAACGCCACAAAGGAATTCTAGATAGGATTAACAGGTTCCGAAGAATTTAATTAGGAAACCAGGAACCCAGGAGTTCCTGGCGACTCAATTACTCAACGCCTCAACCGCTCAACTCTTATTGTTTGGGCGGCTCGGGCATCGTTTTTAATCCCACGCGTGCCAGATATTCATCGGCTTGCAACAGATCAGTCCCGGCCCGCTCGATAATCTTGAGTAGATTATCCATCGACGAAACTTCCTCGAGCTGCTCGGTCAGGAACCACTGCAGAAAATTGATCGTGATGTAGTCGTTCTGCTTACGCGCCAATCCGACCAGCCCGTTGATTTGCTGGGTCACGTGAATTTCCTGGTCGAGCGACAATTTCACCGCGTCGCGTGCGGTCTTGAATTTCGACTTCGGCGCGTCGATCGCCGGGATCACCACGCGTCCGCCGGCATCGACCACGTACTTGATGAAGCGCAACGCGTGACCTTTCTCTTCCTCGGCCTGCTGGAAAAAATGCTGCGACAACTGCGGCAGCGCTTCGGCCGCAAAATGCGCCGCGATCGCGTAATACTGCAGCTCGGCGCTGAACTCATACCCAATCTGTTCATTGATCGCATCGATAACTTTTTGGCTCGTCAACATACGGAAACCCTACAACCGATTTATGAGATGCAAATCCCAATCGCCTTAGCGCGCCGCCTAAACTCGCCTGCCGCGCCGTAGCCTTCGGCGAAGGCAAGTAAGCATATCAAAACCTACCGCGGATTGCGCAGATGCAAACGGATCAATTTCGACCTACCGTCTGACGACGTCCGATTGATTCGCGAACTCCCGTTCGCTTCCGCCTTCGCCGAAGGCTACGGCGCGACAGGCACGCACTGCCCGCACGGGTTTGACCATCTACCCGACGGCTTCCCAGCACGTCGTGTTGACTCGCGATCTTCCCGATCGCTCGCCCTTCGGGCTTCCCGTCTACGTCGCTCCGCGCCCGCGGGCTCCGTTCTCTGCTCGAGTAGGTGTTGTGACAAAAACGAAAAGCCCGCTGGCATTCAGCCAACGGGCTCTTCGTTGACTCGTTCGCTCCCACTCACTCGCCTGCTACCCTCGCAGGCTTGACCGTCCATGTCACGGCTTTCCCAGCTCGCTCCATTCTGGCTTCGCCATAAAGCAAAAACCCCGCTGAGATAACCCAGCGGGGTTTTCGTTCTGGCGACGTCCTACTCTCGCACGGCCTATCGCCGTACTACCATCGGGGCTGCAGCGTTTCACTGCCGTGTTCGGAATGGGAACGGGTGGGGCCACTGCGCTATTGTCACCAGACTCCGGAACCGGAGTGGCGGTTCGCCGCTGTCGCGGCGACTCAAACCGATGTCGGAGTCTGGAGACGCGGGCGATTGAGGTCAATCGCCCCTACCTAATTTCAAAGAGCTGCTGATTCGTTGACATCTACATACA